>JBGSUY010000777.1:0-6855 GCA_041753195.1 Chromatiaceae bacterium | reverse complement strand
CCTGCTCCGGCGAGGGATCGCGGTGGCGGTGCACCTGCCGCCGGGGCCGATCCCAGCGGGTGCGAAGGGCATCGATTGGGCGGACGTCTGGTGCGATCACGCCGAGCGGGCGGCTGCCTGATTTGCCTGACCGACACCTTCGCTAACAGAGACCACGCACGGTGATCCGGCGTGGTCTCTTTTTTTTTCGGCCCGGCAACAGGCCCGTCAACCAAGGGGGCACAGTTAAAGAATGGCGCCCCAGCGGGCCGTTTCCGTCTCGAAGCGAGCTTCAGCAGGTGACGTGCAGAATCGCGTTGACGTCCTTGGGTTTCAGATCCTGGAGGATGCCGCAGAGCTCCGGCGTCGGCCGCGCCACCACCTCGATCCCCTTCTCCTCGGCCGCGGCGTAGAGCTCGGGCAGGATCGGCAGCTTGCCGTACATACCGGTGCCGACGAACAGCCGCTTGCCGTGCCAGGGGATGGTCTCCTCCGCAGACAGCGGGGTGTGGCCGAAGCGCGCGCGATGGACCTTGGACGGCTTCTTGCCGCGCTTGCAGATCGCGCCTTGCTCGATGACGAGGTCGTAGTCGTAGTGCTCGCCCTCGACCTCGATCTGCCCGAACGTCTGCATGCGCAGCTTCATCGCTGGCACTCCCGAGCAGCCACCACGATTGGAGTATAGGACTGCCGTTTTCCTCCGTTACTTCCCCCGCCCCTTGTGTCTTGGCTGACCGCCTGCTGTCCCTCATGCTATTCCGCCAGGTCTTCTCAGAACAATCCGAAGCGGCTCTACCGGATTCCGCCACCGCTGTTGCTGAGGCTCACGAGTCGTGACCACGACTACCGACGTTCCGACTTCGTCGCGGCGGCAATCGACGAAAAGAGACCTTCCACCCTCCCCGGCCCAGGGGCCGCAATATCCTCGAACCTGCCGCTCAGTCCCCGGACCTCAGCGGCAGGTCTGGACGCATTGCAGCCTCCCGCAGTCAATCCCGTGTACGCCCCTGATCGGCTAGGAGCGGCCTCGCAGAGGCCCGGAAGCAGGGCGTGCAATGCGAGGGACAGCGGTCGCTCGGGAGATTGAAACGAGTAGAGGAGGCGACTGCTCCGGCGATTTCGTGGTCTGGCGCCGAACCTGCCCTGATGACCGGGCTCCCCTGGCCTGACGAGGCAGGCAGCCACCACCGCGCGACTCGCAAGGGGCGTGCCCTGCGAACTACGCGCATCGACTCATCTGCATTTGCCGTCGGCATTATGTGCTCGCTGCCACGCCCAAGCCGCTGTTTCATCGCTGATTTGCAGAGGGGTGCCGATCCATGGCCACCCGGTTATCGGGCATAATCGCCGGTAGTTCCGAGATATGCGGCAAGATTGCCTGATAAATTGAGCCCGGACGGAACGGTTAAACCGACGCAACCCGCTTGACGCGGTACCCGATTTCTGAATCGATCCGAGTCTAAGGACCACATATCAGGCAACCATGGTACGTCGGAATCTAGTTCGGACAAGCGAAGGAGAATGATACAGGCGTGCGTGTGTACTTGACTGGGGTTTCTTGCGTAGGGAAGACGGCGATTGGAAGGGATCTTGCATCACTGCGATCCACGCCTTTCTTCGATCTTGATGCCGAAGTAGAAAGCTACTTCGGAGCTTCAATCGAGCGCCTTCAGAACCGCTTTCTGACTGGACACTCATTCCGAAACGAAGCGGCCAAAGCCTTGGCGGCGTTGCTCTCCAGACCCACGAGTACAAGCGCTGTGATTGCGCTCCCGCCTGGCGGCCTGATGGGCGGGTACTGGCGCGTCGTCAAGATGTCGCCGGGTAAGACTGTGGCTCTCACCGATACACCTGAGAACATCCTTGCACGGATTTCATTCTACGATGTGGATTCGAAGCCCATTGAAAAGGAATTGACAGACGAGGAGAAGCGGTTGTACTTGAGAGAAATCAAGAAGGACATCACCTATTTCGGTAAGACGTATACACGTGCTGACTATCGGGTCTACATTGCTGGACTCGATGCGTTCGCCGCGGCACAGAAGGTCCAGAATGTTGTGCTCGCTGCTGCTGAAGAACGCGAATGAGAACGGGGGAGGTCAAAACATTTGCTTACAGCGGATTTCCTCCCTTGTCGAAAACCGCTGACGGGTTTCGTTATCCCTGTCGGGACCGCTTTGGGTTTGATAGCAGTCAGTCCGAGACCAATCGCGACTGACAGTTGAGAACGCATTGCCGCCCTTCGCGGTAACCCCTCTGAGCGGCAGTGATGTCCCAGGAGCCGCCCTTCACGTCGGACACATTCTTTTCCAGCCTTGGGCAAGAATCAGTTTATCAACCAGTGATCGCGAAGGACCGGTTGAGTTCGCATTGCGGACCGTCACAATCCTGTCGCGCGTTCGAAGCTGAAAAAAGAGAGAAACAGAAGTTGACGGAAGCGCCTCCACGATACCTTTGCATAGGCGCGACGGGGACCCGCAGCCGCTGTCTCGACGCGAGCGCTCGAGCCGGGCTTAGCTCAGCCACGGCCCGAGCAGCTTCTCCCTACGACCGCTCCAGATCGAAGCGATCGGCCGTCATCACCTTGGTCCATGCGGCGACGAAGTCGCGGACGAATTGTTCGCTACCATCCGCGGACGCGTAGACCTCGGCGACGGCACGCAGCTCGGAGTTCGATCCGAAGATCAGGTCTACCGGCGTCGCCGTCCACTTCAGTTCGCCCGTGGCGCGGTCGCGTCCCTCGTAGATGCCGTCGGCGTCCTTGGCCTTGGACCACTGCGTTGCCATGTCGAGCAGGTTGACGAAGAAATCGTTGGTGAGCGCCCCGGGACGGTCCGTGAACACGCCGTGCTTCGAGCCATTGGCATTGGCGCCCATCGCACGCATACCGCCGACTAGTGCGGTCATCTCGGGCACGGTCAGCCTCAGCAGGTCGGCTTTCTCGACCAGCATGTCAGTCGGGGAGCCGTAAGCACCGTCGCTGTAGAAGTTACGGAAGGCATCCGCCTTCGGTTCCAGTACGTCGAACGATGCCGCATCGGTAATCTCCGGTGTCGCATCACCGCGACCCGGTCTGAAAGGCACCGTGACATCGTGACCCGCATCCTTGGCTGCTTTCTCGATCCCTGCGGCGCCGCCGAGGACGATCAGGTCGGCCATAGAGATCCTGCTGCCGCTATCCTCCTTGACCTTCTCCAGCGTTTTCAGGATTTTGGCAAGTTCGTTCGGATCGTTGGATTCCCAGTCTTTCTGCGGGGCGAGCCGTACGCGTGCACCATTGGCACCGCCGCGCATGTCGGAGTAGCGGTAGGTAGACGCTGATGCCCAGGCCGCTTTGACCAGCTCCGGCACGGTCAGACCGGAGTTCAGGATCTTCGCCTTCAGCTCATCAGCTTCGCTGTCGCTGATCACCTCGCCTGCCGGAACCGGGTCCTGCCAGATGAACACTTCCTCCGGGACCTCACTGCCGACATAGCGGGTGCGCGGGCCCAGGTCACGGTGCGTCAGCTTGAACCACGCCTTTGCGAACGCCTTGTCGAATTCCTTCGGATTCTGCCAGAAACGCTCGGCGATCTTGCGGAAGCCGGGGTCTTCCTTCAATGAAAGGTCCGTTGTCAGCATGACAGGCGGATTACGTTTGCCCTCGACGTGGGCATCCGGCACCGAGGTATGCGTCGACTTGTCGGTTGGCACCCACACTGTTCCACCGCCGGGTGACTTCTGCTTTTCCCACTCGAAGCTGAACAGGTTATTGAGGTATAGGATGGACCACGCAGTCGGCGTCTGGGTCCAAGCGCCTTCCAGGCCACTGGTCATGGTGTCTTCCGCATTGCCCTTGCCGCAGTTGTTTTTCCAGCCAAGGCCTTGCTCTTCGATCGCGGCGGCGGCAGGTTCCGGGCCCACGCAGTCGGCTTTCGTGGCGCCATGAACCTTGCCCAGGGTGTGGCCACCCGCAATCAGCGCAACGATCTCTTCATCGTTCATTGCCATGCGATAGAACGACTGGCGTATGTCCGCGGCAGCGGAGACCGGGTCGAGATTGCCATTGGGCCCCTCCGGGTTCACGTAGATGAGACCCATGTGCAGAGCGGCCAACGGTTTCTCCAGTTCGCCTTCCTCACTGAAGCGCTTGTCGTTGCCGAGCATTTCGGTCTCGGAGCCCCAGTAGACGAGGTCAGCCTCCCAGTCGTCCACGCGCCCGCCGGCGAAGCCCAGGGTTTCGAAACCCATCGATTCCAGCGCGACATTACCGGCCAGGATCATCAGGTCAGCCCAGGATACATCACGTCCGTATTTTTGTTTGACCGGCCACAGCAGGCGGCGCGCCTTATCCAGGCTGGCGTTATCCGGCCAGCTGCCGAGCGGCTCGAAGCGCTGCTGGCCGCCATCGGCGCCGCCGCGGCCGTCATGTATGCGGTAGGTGCCCGCACTGTGCCAGGCCATGCGGATCATCAGCCCGCCGTAGTGACCCCAGTCCGCCGGCCACCAGTCCTGCGATGTTTTCAGGACTTTCTCGATATCCGCTTTCAGCTCCTTGAGGTCGACACTCGCAAAAGCCTTGGCGTAGTCGAAGTCGTCACCGTACGCATTGGATTTCTTATCGTGGTCACGGAGCGGGCCGAGGTCAACTTGTTCCGGCCACCAGAACTGGTTGGACTTCACCTTGCCGGGCGCCAAGGTCGGGTTTGCCGACGCGGGCGCAGAGAGAAGGGCAGCTAGGATGGCTGCGGGCAACGCTTTTCTGAGCATGTGGTCGTCTCCTTATATTGGGTGAGTTCAATTGTCGGACGCAAAACACCTTGTTCTGTTCTTGTTTTCGCGGGCCGGTCTGAGAATGCGCCCGAACGACGCGGTCCGAACCTGGACAGGCTCTGCCGTAGCAGCGACTTAACACTAAAGAAAAATAGGCCGTTAGACCAGCTCTTTTAAGGTGCTCACAATATCCTGTAACCTATCGATATTATTGAGCTTTCTTGGGGGCCAGCTTGACCATGTTCAGCGACATCCTGCAGAAATTCGTTGAGAAGAGCCCGACGACGGTGATGGTGTGCGACCTGCTGGAGCGTCTGCTCAATCCGGAGACCCTGGACCGCTGGTTCGATGCCACGGCGCAGGCCCAGTACACGCGTGACATCCTGTTCTCCGCTGATGCTGCAGATCGTGTGTCGCACCCAAGCGAGCGGCTAATCGGCGGCTAATCGGGGACCGGCTAATCGGGGACAGATAACGATTTCCCTGCCAGTACAACAAGCTTCTCCACCGGCTCGGCCGTTCCGATCGCCCAAGCCTCCACGTCTTCTTCCTCGGCGTGGCCGGCAAGAAGGTCGGCCGCAACGACCCCTGTCCCTGCGGCAGCGGGAAGAAATACAAGAAGTGCTGCCTGGGTAGGTCATGACTGGCACCCGACAATTCCGCGAGATACCGGATCGACCAAGGGTCCCGCCACTCCTGAGGCTGATGGGTCAGACGGTGGCCCGGGGGCGCAGTCCGTCGAAGTCTCGGCGTCAGTCGGTGCCGCGGCACCGACGCCTCGACGCTGGATGCAGCCCGTCGAGCCGACGCCACGGGTGACCGCAATGGACGCACAGCTGCCGCTCGGGGCGAGCCTCTTGGCGGTCCGCTTCGGACGCATTGCAGACGCCCGCATGCTACGCCGAGAGTGACTCCGTTCGGCCAGGAGCAGACGCTGATGCTTTGTGGAAAGGTGTCTGCAATTGGCGGGACTGCCGACACTCGGCTACGCATGCGGAGAGTATGCCGGGTCCTCGCCACCGTTTAGTCAGACGTTTGTTTTCTCTGTGTCCGCCTGGTTTGCCGGCGGTGCCACCCAATCTCTGCCATGCGGCGATTCGTTCCCGGCTCCTCGCAGAACCGGACTTGGAGTTTCGTGCCCAACATCCGAGCCGGTTTGGCGGGGCTCGCCCGATTAACCCAAGACTGGCTCCGCCCATCTGACGTGAGGTCTTCGCGCGCGATTATGAACCGCGCTCGGTACGCACCACTTCTCCGGTGGCTGGGTTGAAAAACACTTCGACCCGCACCCCCTGTTTTTCCGTATAGGCCACCCAGCAGCCACCATCGGGCTGCACGAAAAATACCTTTTCGTAACCCAAGCCCAAAGCGAGCGCTTCGACCTGCTGCTTACTCATCCATTGTTCGGGCGGCACCACCGGGCAGATCTGGGGGGTACCGAACGCGCTTGCGGCGACCATCAAACCGTTCGCCAACAACAGTGAAAGTGCAAGGTTCTTCATGATGCGCCTCGATGATGGCATGGATCCCGGCGGCCGCATCACCGAGTCCGGAGACTTGTGCGGTCAGCTTCGTTTGTAATCTTCCCATCCCCTTGCTGACGATTCGCTGACAAGAACACTCAGCGTCCGTTCAGCATTCCTGGGTTAACCTGCACCCAGGGCGTGATCAGCGTGCGACCGCCCAATACCCGCCCGATCCCCTCGGCTCCCTGGGGGCGTTTGCCCGCCCAGGGTCCTGTTTGAGAGAACCGTCCGTATGAGCACGGCAACGCTCGCCCTCTTGATCGGTGCCTTGATCCTGGTTCAAGTGGGCGTCGCCCTGTCCATCGGGCTGTATCGCCGCCGGGCTGAGCGGCGGGTGCTTGGCGCGGGCGGCTTGGAGTCCGGGTCGGACACCGGACGGCCGCCACGTCCCGGCGGTGACCGCGCCATCCCGCTGACCGGGTCCGATGCGGTTCCCGCGACGGCAAGCGCCCATTCAGCCGCCTGGTCCGGCTATCGCGAGTTCGTGGTCCAACGCCGGGTGGTCGAGGACGGGGCCGGCGCCATCTGCTCCTTCTATCTCGCCCCGGCGGACGGCCAGCCCCTGCCGCCCTACAAGCCCGGCCAGTACCTCACCTTC
>JBGSUY010000776.1:0-2576 GCA_041753195.1 Chromatiaceae bacterium | reverse complement strand
CACCCGGACACCCGGAGCTTCCAGGCCCTGCGCATCCAGGTGAACGACGAGCTCGGCGAGCTCCAGCGCTGCCTGGACGCGGTGTGCGGCCTGCTGGCCGCCACCGGCCGGCTGGCCGTGATCAGTTTTCACTCCTTGGAGGATCGGATCGTCAAGCGCTTCATGCGCCGGGAGGCCCGGGGCCCCGAGTTTCCCAAGGGCGTACCGGTGCGGGCCGATCAGACCCGCGGGCGCCTGCGCCTGGTCGGCAAGCCCGTGCACCCCTCGGAATCCGAGGTGCGGGCCAATCCGCGGGCCCGCAGCGCTACCCTGCGGGTCGCGGAGCGACTGCCATGAACCGCAGGACCCACTGGCTCCTGGCCCTGTTGTCGGTCGCCGTGATCGTCTCCGGGGTCGCCATGGTGCACGCCAAGTACCAGACACGTATTCACTTCGTCCAGCTGCAGGAGCTTCGCAACCAGCGCGACGCCCTCGACGTGGAATGGAACCGGCTGCGCCTGGAGGAGGCCGCCCTGTCGACGCATGTGCGGGTGGAGCGCAAGGTCCGGGATGAGCTCGGGATGTACCAGCCGCGGATCGATGACATCCTTCTGATTGAAGAGGCTGGCCATGGCTTCCCCTAGACGGCGCGCCCGACGCCCCGAGACCGAGCAGGCCCCACCCAATCTGAGGCTGCGCCGCCAGGTGCTGCTCGGGGCCCTGTCGGTGGCGGCCCTGGCCCTGGTCTCCGCGGTCTTCTACCGCCAGGTCCTCGAGATCGATTTCCTTCAGAAGCAAGGCGAGGCGCGCTATCTGCGCGACGGCGAGATCGCCGCCCGGCGGGGCATGATCCTGGATCGCAACGGCGAGCCCCTGGCGGTCAGCACCCCAGTTGAGACCGTGTGGGCGGACCCGCGCTTGCTCGCCGGTCGGCTCGATGCCATCCCGGCCCTGGCCAAGACGTTGGGCCTGGACGCCAAGGACCTGGAGGGCCGGGTCCTCGCCGATCCTAAACGGGGCTTTATCTATCTCAAGCGCCGGGTGAGCTTTCACGAGGCGCGCGCGGTGCGTGAGCTGATTGCCGCCCAGGATGTCCCTGGCGTCGACTTCGAGACCGAATACCGGCGCTACTACCCAGGGGTCGAGGTCTTCGGTCACGTGCTGGGATTCACGGACGTGGAGGACCGGGGCCAGGAAGGCATGGAGCGTGCTTACGACAAGTGGCTCAGTGCCGAACCCGGCCAGCGGCGGGTCATCCAGGACGGGCGCCGGCGCATCGTCGCCGAGGTGGAGCAGATCCGCCCCCCCCGCAACGGCAAGGACCTGGTCCTGAGCCTGGACCGGCGTCTCCAGTTCCTCGCCTACCGGGAGCTCAAGGCCGCGGTGGCGGAGCACAAGGCCGTGGGGGGCACGGCCGTGGTTCTGGACGTGGCCACCGGCGAGGTCCTCGCCATGGTCAACCAGCCCGGCTATAACCCCAACGACCTGCGGGGCGAAGATGGGGAGCGCCGGCGCAACCGGGCCCTCACCGACACCATGGAGCCCGGCTCCACCGTCAAGCCCCTGGTGGTGGCGGCGGTCCTGGAGCGGGGCCTGGTCAAGCCCAGCACCCGGATTCCCATTGGCGGCAGCCTCGCGGTGGGCAGCGGGGTGGTGCGCGACGTCCATAGCTACGGCACCCTGGACGTGACCGGGATCATCACAAAGTCCAGCAACGTCGGCGCCGTCAAGCTCGCCCAAAAGATGGACTACGCGGGTCTCTGGGGCATCTACGATCGCGTCGGCTTCGGTCACAAGACCGGTGTGGAGTTTCCCGCCGAGACCCGCGGGACGCTCCGACCCTACAAGACCTGGCGGGTCTTCGAGCATGCCACCATGGCCTTCGGCTATGGCCTGTCCGTCACTGCGCTACAGCTCGCCCAAGCCTACGCGGTCCTGGCGGCGGATGGGGTCAAGCGCCCGGTCACCCTGATCAAGCGTGAGGGCACCGCTCCGGAAGGGAGCCGGGTCCTGAGCGCCCAGACGGCCAAGGCGGTGCGAGCCATGCTCGAGACCGTCGTCGCCCCCGGCGGGACCGCCCAACGGGCCGCTATCCCCGGTTACCGAGTGGGAGGCAAGACCGGCACCGCCAAGAAGGCAAACGGCAAACGCGGCTATGGGACCGGGCGCTACCAGTCCGTCTTCGCGGGCCTGGCCCCGGCCGGCGACCCCAGGCTGGTCATGGTGGTGATGATCGACGAGCCGCGGGGCAAGTCCTACTACGGCGGCATCGTGGCGGCACCCGTCTTCGCCAAGGTAATGGAGGGGGCCCTGCGGCTCGCCAATGTCCCGCCGGACGACCGCCAGCCTTCCATGTTGCTCGCTGGGGGCCAGACGACCCCATGATGGCCGCCCTCGAATCCCATCACGCCTGGCGTCTCGGCGACTTGGTCGCCGGCTTCGCCGAGCCGGGTCCCGCCGCTGATCGCCAGGTATCGGCGCTAACCCTGGACAGCCGCACCGTCTGCCCCGGCTCCCTCTTCCTCGCCTGCCAGGGGCGTCGGGTCCATGGGCTCGCCTTCGCGGAGGAGACCGCCCGGCGCGGAGCCGCCGCGATC
>JBGSUY010000775.1:0-1515 GCA_041753195.1 Chromatiaceae bacterium | reverse complement strand
GCCGGGTGGGGCCCGTGTTTCGCCCGAAGCGCATCGGGGTCAGCACCCTGGCGGCAATGGCGGTCCCGGCGGAGCGCCTGGCCGCCGTGGCGGCCCTGGTGAGCACTTATCCTGAGGTCAACCACAACTATGAGCGGGAGCACCGTTACAACCTGTGGTTCGTCCTCACGGCCTCGGACCAGGCCAGTCTCGAACGGGTGATGGAGGAGATCGGGCGGCGCACGGGACTGCCGGTGCTGGACCTACCCATGCTGGCCGAGTATCACATCGACTTGGGGTTTCCGCTGCAATGGTTATGACCACCCTGCTGCACCGCGCGCTGCCCGAGGCGCGGGACCGTACCCTGGACGAGGCGATCATCGGGGCCATCCAGGGGGGGCTGCCCCTGGTGGAGCGGCCCTATGCCGCCATCGGACGCGCCCTCGGGATCGAGGAGGGGACTGTGATCGAGCGCATCCAATCCCTGCTCGCCGACGGGTCCATCAAACGGCTCGGAGTGGTGGTGCGTCATCGGGAGCTGGGCTATCGGGCCAATGCCATGGTGGTGTGGGACCTTCCGAATCCCCTGGTGGACACCCTGGGGGCACGGATCGGCGCCATCCCCTGCGTGACGCTGTGCTATCGCCGGCCCCGGCGCCCTCCGGATTGGCCCTACAACCTGTTCACCATGATCCACGGCCGCAGCCGTGAGGCGGTCCTGGCCCAGGTGGCGGAGGTTGAGCAGGCTCTGGGGCTTGGGCCCGTGCCCCACGCGGTGCTCTTCAGCGGCCAACGCTTCAAGCAGCGGGGGGCCCTGTATCGAGGTCCCCGAGATGCTGCCCCGGGCCTCCCTCTGGCATCCGAGACGCTGGACAGGGGGACTGCCACTGGAAGAGACCGCCGACGGACGACTGCCGCAGGCGCCGCGCTGCTCGCGGTCACGGCGCCCCTGGGTCAGGGTGCCTCGGCGTGACCGATCATGCGGTATCCGTTATGGACAGGGTCGCTCCGCGGTTGCTGGATCCCCTGGCGCGTGCCTTCATAAACCGCTACCAGGGGGACTTCCCCCTCGAAGGGCGGCCCTTCCGATCGGCCGCCCAGGTTCTGGGGACGGACGAGCCGACCCTGATCGAGAGGGTCCGTGACCTGCTCGACTCCGGCATCCTTTCGCGCTTCGGACCCCTCTACGACGCGGAGCGCCTGGGCGGTCGCTTCTCCCTGGCCGCCATGGCGGTTCCCGAGCGCGATTTCGAGTGGGTGGCGGCCCAGCTCGGGGGGCTCCCGGAGGTGGCCCACAACTACCGGCGGGACCACGAGCTCAACATGTGGTTCGTACTCGCCACCCCGAGCGAGCCGGCCCTCCAGGAGGCGGTCCGGCGTATCAACGCCCGCACCGGGCTCAAGGTCTACGACTTCCCGAAGCTCGCCGAGTATCACCTGGGGTTCTGGATCCATCTGGAGCCGGACGGGACCCCGGCGCTGCGCCGCTGGGAGCGGGACAGGCCCGTCGCGACGCCGGCGCTGGACGCGATCGAT
>JBGSUY010000774.1:0-6865 GCA_041753195.1 Chromatiaceae bacterium | reverse complement strand
GCGCTGGAGGGCGGCGATCCCCCCGCGAAGCGCCGTCGTCGGCGCAGGCGCAAGCCGTCTGGGTCGCCATCTGAGACCCAACCCATCAGCGCGGCGGCGCTCGAGCCCAGCGATTCCTGAGTGGACAGGGCCGAGTCAGGTCTGGTGCAGGACCGAGTCAGGAGCGCAGCCCGGGCAGCAACTCGGCGAAGTTGGCGATGGCCGGGAACTCGTCCACCGATCGCGGGGGTGCCTTAGAATCGGGCTCCAGCACCGCGACAAGTCGGGCGAATCCGTAGTCCCTGGCCGCCCTCAAGACGCTCAGGCTATCATCAACGAACAGGGTGTGCTCGGGGTCGAAGGGCATAAGCGCATGAACCCGGTGCCAGAACCCGGGGTCCTCCTTGGGGAGGCCGAGATCGTGGGCGCAGAGGATGCGGTCGAAGTGCCCGGCGAGCCGGGTGCGGTCCATTTTCAGGGCCAGGGCCTTTTGGTGGGCATTGGTGACGAGCACGCGGCCCTTGCCTGCCGTGGCCAGGGCCTCGAGGAAATCGGTCACGTGTGGGTGAACCGCGATCAGGTGATCCACCTCCTCCTTGAGGAGTGAGATGTCCAGCCCAAGCTCGCGGCTCCAATGATCCACGCAGTACCATTCCAGGGTCCCCTCCAGGTCCCGATAACGCCCCAGGAGCTCGGTGCGGGCCTGCTCGAGGTCGAGTCCCCGGGCCTCCGCATAGCGGCGTGGGACGTGCTCCAGCCAGAAATGGTTGTCGAAGTGAAGGTCCAGCAGGGTCCCGTCCATGTCCAGAAAGACAGTGTCGATACTGCTCCAGTCGATCATGCTCGGATCCTTAGATTCATGTTGGGGTTGATGTTGTACGCGACCGCCGCTGCGGGTTGCCGCGCAGGCGCCGCCAAAGCTTAACCCGATGACCACGAACCCGTCCCCGGGCCCCGAGGTGTTGGAGCGACGTTTGGTCGCGGAGAGCCGCGTCTTCCGCATCGAGCAGGTAGACCTCCTGTTCGCCAACGGGGCGCGCCGCACGTTCGAGCGGATACCGGGCGGTTCCGACTCGGTCCTCATCCTGCCCCTGCTGGACCCCGACACCCTACTCTTGATCCGCGAATACAGCGCGGGCACGGACCGCTACGAGCTCGGCTTCCCCAAGGGCGTGATCGAGCCCGGCGAGGATCCCCTGGCCGCAGCCAATCGCGAGATCCGGGAGGAGGTTGGCTACGCCGCCCGGGACCTGCGCCCGATGCATCGACTGTCCCTGGTGCCTGGCTACATCGGCCACCGCACGCAGGTGGTGCTGGCCCGGGACCTCTACGGGAGCCCTCTGCCTGGGGATGAGCCGGAGCCCCTGGAGGTCGTGCCTTGGCGCCTTGCGCACCTGGACGCGCTGCTTGCGCGGGACGACTTCGACGAGGCCCGCTGCGTGGCTGCCCTGTTGCTTCTCGAGCGGTACCTGCGGTCGGAGGCCGCCGGGGCGGATGCAGGAGCGACACGGGTACCCTGACGGCATTAGCATTGCTCGGTCGCCCGCGACAGGATAAAAACAGCGGACAGGGCGCGAAAGTCCCGTCCCGATCCCTAACCCTGAGGAGGTCCTTCATGGCGAGCGCAGCGAGTCGGGCGATGGCCTGGGTGCTTGCCCTCGTGCTTTCCTCGGCCCTCGGAGCCCGCGCGGAGGATCTGCCCGGGGACGAGGAGATCTACGGTTTCGACGATTCACCCCTCGCCGAGCCCATGGAGCACCCCGGCTGGTTTAAGGAGAGCTTCCTCGACCTGGGGGTCGATCTGAAGGAGGCGGTCGCGGCGGGCAAACGCGGCCTCATCGTCTATTTCGGTCAGCGCCGCTGCGCCTATTGCCAGAAGCTCCTCAAGGTGAACTTCGGCCTGGAGGATATCGCCGAGTACACGCGCGCCCACTTCGATGTGGTCCCCATCGACGTCTGGGGGGTCGCGGAGGTCACCGATCTCCAGGGCCGCACCCGCATCGAGCGGGACTACGCGGCGCAGCTCGACACCGTCTTCACCCCCTCGCTGCTCTTCTTCGATGTGCAGGGGGAGCTGGTCCTGCGTCTTCGCGGCTACTACCCTCCCTATCAGTTCCGTGCCGCCCTGGAGTACGTGGCGGATGGCCACTACCAGCGGGAGAGCTTCCGGGACTATCTGGCCCGTGGCGAGAATCGCATGGTCTTCGATGCCACGGACCTCAACGAGGAGCCCTTCTTCGCCGCTGCGCCCTACAACCTGGACCGCCGTGTCCCGAGCGACCGGCCCCTGGTAGTCTTTTTCGAGCAGGGCGACTGCCATGCCTGTGACGTGCTCCACGGCCAGGCCCTGCGCGAGCGGGAGATTTACGAGCATTTCGAGGATTTCGACGCGGTCCAGCTCGGCATGTGGTCCGACACGCCGGTGGTGACACCCGGTGGCGAGCGCACCAAGGCCCGGGATTGGGCGGCCCAGCTTGGGCTCTTCTACGCCCCCTCGCTCCTGTTCTTCGACGAACGGGGAAAGGAGGTCCTGCGCGTGGACTCGGTCGTGGCCTTCTACCGACTGCGTCACGTGCTGACCTACATCAGGACCAAGGCCTATCTCACGGAGTCCTTCCCCGAGTGGCGGGAGCGCCAGTTCTTCTAGCGGCGCGGCTTCCGAGGTGGCTCCCGGCGGGCCATTAAGGCCTAGGGGCAGCCAGTGGGCGTCATCGGGCCTTAACAACGCTCGCCCTGTTCCTGGGGCAGGATGAGGGTTCGGCGGTTTCTGCGGTGCAGCAATTCGGCGACAATGGCCCCTCGTCGCCGAGCATCCCACGAGGTTGATCCATGCAGAGTGTCTATATCGCCGGTGCCAGCTCCGGCAGCGGCAAGTCCGTGGTGGTCCTGGGTTTCATGGAGATGCTCTACGCGGTCAACCGTCGGGTGGGTTTCTTCCGGCCCATCGTGGCCAGGAGCATGCAGCAGGACAACCTGAGCGCCCTGGTGCTCAGCCGCTACAACCTCCCCTTCTCCCCGGAGATGCTCTACGGCTGTACCGCCGAGACCGCGAGCCACCTGATCGCGGCCGGGCGCTATGACGATCTGCTCAAACTGATCCTGAACAAGTTCAAGACTCTGGAGGAGTCCTGCGACCTGGTGGTGTGCGCCGGGACCGATTTCGATGGCCTGGTGCCGTCCCTGGAGTTCGACTTCAACGCGGACCTCGCCAACAACCTGGGCTGCAGCGTGGTGGTGGTGGTCAAGGGATTTGGGCGCGGCCCGGAGGATGCCCTGGATGCCCTGCAGCTCGCCCATGAGTCCATGCGCAATCGGGGCGGGGACTTTCTGGCCAGCGTGATCAATGGCGTGGCCCCCCAGTATGTCGAGGAGGTACGGGCCCGGGCCCGGCAGTTGATGCCGGCGAACGAAAACGTCTATGTGCTGCCCGAGCAGCCGGCGCTCGGTATGCCGACCGTGGGCGAGATCCGCCAGGTCCTGGGGGCGGAGTGCATGTGCGGCGAGGGGGATGGGATGAATCAGGTGGTCACCAACTACAAGGTGGCGGCCATGCTGGTGCCGGAGTTCCTGGGTTACGTGGAGGACGGTTGCCTCATCATCACCCCGGGGGACAGGTCCGACATCATCCTGGCCGCCCTGGCGGCGGACGCCTCGGCGTCCTTTCCCCGGGTGGCGGGTCTATTGCTCACCGGGGGCCTGCAACCGGCCCCGAGCGTCCAGCGCCTGCTGGAGGGGTTGCGCCGCACCAAGGTATCGGTGCTCAGCGTCCATACCGATACCTTCACGACGGCGCTGAATGTCCACCGCATCGAGTCCAGCATACTGCCTGGGGACGAGCGTAAGATCGCCGCCGCACTCGGGGTCTTCGAGGGCAACGTGGACTTGGACGAGCTGCGGGGGCGCATTGCCGTGCGCCACTCCGAGCGCATCACTCCCCTCATGTTCGAGTACGAGCTGATCCGGCGGGCCAAGGCCAACCGCCAGCGCATCGTTCTGCCCGAAGGCAGCGACGAGCGTATCCTACGGGCGGCCGAGATCCTGACTTTGCGCCACGTGGCGGATCTCACCCTGCTCGGCAATCCGGACAAGATCCGTCGGCGCATCGGAGAGCTGGGGCTCAAGCTCAACGGCATCCCCATCATCGACCCGGTGACCTCACCGGATCGGGATCGCTACGCCCGCGTCTACTATGAGCTGCGCAAGCACAAGGGCATCTCCGAGCAGATGGCCCACGACGCCTTGGAGGATGTGAGCTACTTCGGCACCCTGATGGTCTACAGCGGGGACGCCGACGGGATGGTCTCAGGGGCCATGCATACCACCCAGCACACCATCCGGCCATCATTCGAGACCATCCGCACCAAGCCCGGGGTCAAGCTCGTCTCCAGTGTCTTTTTCATGTGCCTGCCGGATCGGGTGCTGGTCTACGGTGACTGCGCCGTGAACCCCAACCCGGACGCCGATCAGCTCGCCGACATCGCCATTACCTCCGCGGGAACGGCCGCCGCCTTCGGCATCGAGCCTATGATTGCCATGCTCTCCTATTCCACCGGCGCGTCCGGCAAGGGGGAGGACGTGGAGCGGGTGCGTGAGGCGGTACGTATCGCCCGGGAGCATCGCCCGGATCTCAAGATCGAGGGGCCCATCCAGTACGACGCGGCGGTGGACGCGAGCGTCGCCGCTTCCAAGATGCCGGGAAGCGAGGTGGCGGGTCACGCCACCGTCTTCATCTTTCCAGACCTCAACACCGGCAACAACACCTACAAGGCGGTGCAGCGCAGCGCGGGGGCCGTGGCCATTGGCCCGGTCCTCCAGGGGTTAAATAAGCCGGTGAACGATCTCAGCCGCGGCTGCACCATCACCGACATCGTCAACACGGTGGCGATCACCGCCATCCAGGCCCAGTCCGACGGCCGGGGTCTTCCGGCCACCGCCTAGGACATTGCCGAGACCACCGAGGGAGCCACCCCATGAAGGTTCTGGTACTCAACTCAGGCAGCTCGTCGATCAAGTTCCAGCTCTTCGACTCGGATAGTTGGCGGGCGCTGGCCACTGGGTCCGTCTCCCGCGTCGGCGAGCCGGAGGGCGAGATCCGGGCCAAATGGCTGGATGCGGCGGGACGAGAGCAGAGCCGGGAGGACCGCCTGCCGATCCCGAACCACCAGGACGGGATCGACCGCATCATCGCCGGGCTGCGCCGCGGCGGTGTCCTGGAGGACCTCTCCGAGCTCGCGGCCATCGGCCACCGGGTAGTCCATGGGGGGGAGCGCTTCCGCAGCCCGACGGTGGTCGACGACGCCGTGGCCGGGGCCATCCGCGACATGATCCCGCTCGCCCCCCTGCACAACCCCGCCAACCTGGACGGGATCGAGGTGGCCCGCCGCCTCTTTCCCCAGGTTCCCTCGGTGGCCGTCTTCGACACCGCCTTCCACCAGACCATGCCGCGAACCGCCTACCGTTATGCCATCCCTGAGTATCTGTACCGGGAGCATCGGGTGCGCCGCTACGGCTTCCACGGCACTTCCCACCACTATGTGGCGGAGCGGGCCGCGGCCCTGCTGGGCAAGCCCTTCCACCAGTGCAACCTGATCACCCTGCACCTGGGCAACGGGGCCAGCGCCACGGCCATCCGCGGGGGTAAGAGCATCGACACCTCCATGGGCATGACCCCCCTGGAGGGTCTGGTGATGGGCACCCGCTGCGGTGACATCGACCCCGCCATCCACTTCTATCTGTGCAAGAACCTGGGGCTCGACTACGAGACCCTGGAGGACCTGCTGAACCGCCAGAGCGGGCTGCTGGGGCTCTGCGGGGTCAACGATATGCGGGAGATCCAGCAGCGGGCGGAGGAGGGCGACGATCGGGCGGAGCTGGCGATCGGCATCACCGCCCACCGCCTGAAGAAATACATCGGTGCCTACTACGCAGAGTTGAATCGGGTGGATGCCATCGTGTTCACCGGCGGCATCGGCGAGAACGACGCGGACATGCGCTGCCGGGCCTGCGAAGACCTCGACATCCTGGGGATCAAGCTGGATGACGAGGCCAATCTGGCCCCCGAGGATGGTGAGCGGCGCATCAGCATCCCGGACAGCCCGGTCCAGGTCCTCGTCATCCCCACCAATGAGGAGTTGGCCATTGCCCGGCAGGCCCTGACTGCCGTCCAGGGGTGAGGATCGCCCCAGCCCTGCACAGGCCCGAGTCGCCCTGGTCAGCGCATGCCCAGGGGGGAGACCCCGAATAGCCAGGCATGCAGGACGCCGACGAAGGCCCCGTAGAGTACCAGCCCCCCCACCAGGGCGATGACGTCGTTGGCCCGTCCCGGCGGTGCCCCATGGACGGGGGGCGGCGTGCGTGCCTTCAGCGAGATGCGATCGGCTACCGCCCAAGCCAGGAAGGACCCGAACAGGAGCACATCCGCCAGACTCCCGTTCGCCAAGAGATGGGCGAAGGCCCACAGCTTCACCGCCGCCAGCATGGGGTGCTTGGTGACCGTCTGGATTCGCCCCGGCAAATAGGCGGCGAGCAGCAGGGGGAAGGCTGGCAGCATCACCAGGAGCGCCACATGCCGAAGCCAGGTGGGCGGGGCCCACAGGGGTACTGGGTCGTGACGGGCGAGCCCATAGCCCCAGACGATCAGCACGAACCCCACCAGACTCGCGACCGAATAGACCCCCTTCCATGGGACCTCTCCGAGCCGCGCGACCGTGCGATCCCGCCAGGCGGGAGCGGCCATGCCCAGCGAGTGCACGCCGAGGAAGATCACCAAACCAAGGATCAACAGGCCCATGGGACTCTCCCCTGTGCAGATGGACGATCAGTGTGTGGCGGCGCCGGTCCGGGCGATGGTGTCCGTCGCCGGGGCTTGGGACAATGCTACCGGAAT
>JBGSUY010000773.1:0-20304 GCA_041753195.1 Chromatiaceae bacterium | reverse complement strand
CTCCGCCTCCGACTCGGCAACGCCGCGCCTGGCCTCATGCTGCTGGAGCTGGGCCTGCGACTTGGCGAGCGCCGATTCCCGGCTCGCGAGCTCGGCCTTCGCCACCTCCAGCTCCGCCTCGGACTCGCGCACCCGCGCGAGGAAGGTCTGGGGATCCAGGCTTGCCAGCAGTTGGCCCTTGGTCACGGGGTCGTTGAAGTCGACCAGAACCTCGGACACCTGGCCGGAGACCTGGGTGCTGATATTGGTGCTTACGACCGGACGCACGGTTCCGGTGGCGGTGATCAGGGCTCGAACGGGGCCCCGATCGAGAACCGAGGTGCGCAGCGCAGCCGCTTCGGGGCTGGGCCTGAGCCCGTAGACGCCTGCGAGGATTGCCAAGATCGCCCCAGCCGCCAGGAATATGAAGCCACGCCTTCCCATTCCGAATCCCCTTGGCTCCTCGCCGCACGAGCTTGCCTCGCAATGGTTGCAGCCGCGATACAGAGTCTGGTCCGACGGACCGGCCGGGGCAAGTCCTGGGCTCGGGCCCTCTCCGCCGGAACACGTCCTGAAGCCGGAAAATTGCAACTTATCAATATTTCGTCATGTTCTTATATTTTCCTCGGGTTTGGTTGATCCAGCGCAGCCCCGCCGCACCGGGGCGCAGTAAATTTTGTGACGAGTTGCGCGGATTCCCGCGCAGCGAGGGGGAATGCATCTCGCGACGATCCGTTGCGTCAACGAGGCGATGGCCTCGCGGGCAGGGTCCAGTCCCAGCCCCGCCCATCCATGGTCAATCGTCGTCGGCGACCCGGATCCCCAGGACGACCAGGAGGACCATACCGTGGTAGTTAAACGTTCACCGTCTCGCGCCCTGGCCATCGCGCTGGGGCTGCCGCTCGCGCTGCTTGGATCCGGCGCCTCGGCCGAGATCATCCAAGGACATAACGGCTACATCAGCTACGATACTGAGAACAAACAGTATTTTCTATCAGGGCCGTTCGACCCGGTCCAGGCCTATGACGTGGAGCTGACCGCCTCTACGGCCCTGTGCGGGAAGTGCCACACGGAGGCCATTGCCCAGCTGAAGAATTCTGTCCACTTCAGCGTCCAGGCCCCGAACCCGCGAATCCTGTTCCCGGGCGGCGGCGCACATGGCGCGCTCGACCGGGCCTGTGGTCTCCCGGGCACCACCGGCCTGATCAACTACAACAGTGACATCAATCTGGGCGAGTGCGGCAAGTGCCACGTGGGACGCTTCATCCCGCCGATGGAGGGGGCCTTCACGAGCTCTTTCATGCAGATGTTCATGGCCGAGCCGTTCAACATGGAACAGCAAGAGGCCTACGCCTTGGCCGCGGCGAATGCGGAGAGCCTGGTCAACGGCGGACTCGATTGCATGATCTGCCACTCCGAGAAGTACCTCTCGGTGCGCGACGACCTTTCCGAAGACGAGCTCGCGACCCTGACCATCGCCGGCTACGCGGAGCCGGGCGAACCGTCGCCATCACCCCACGGCTACGCCAAGCTGTCCCGCGACGACACCGACTTTGACCACGACGGAGACTACGATCCCCTGATCGACATCACGGGCGACGGGGCGGCGGACATGTGTCTACCAGTCGGCTTCGACGATAAGGGCAGACCGATCTGCGGCTGGCCCACCATTGCCCAGGACCGCTCGCCGGAATCCGTCCTCTCCGTGGGCAAGACCGACGAGCACAACTGCCTGCGCTGCCACGAGCACGCGCGCACCGGCTACAAGCGCGGGACCCTGTTCCGGGTGGGCTATGACGCCCACGCCAACGTCTGCTTCCCCGATACGAGCCTGACCGCCGACGACCCCAACTGCCCGGACCACAACAGCTGCACCGCCTGCCACGTGACGCTCGATATCGACTATGACAGGGACGGGCTGAAGGACGTCCACAAGTTCGTGCGCGGGCACCTGGTGGGTGGCGACATGGCCGCCGCGGACTATCCGCCCCCACCCCCCGGCGTAGCGGCGGACCCGGCGGATCCGACCCACCTCACCTGCGAGCAGTGCCACGACCCGGCCAAGCTGCCCCATAGGGCCAGAGGCCGCAATCCGGGGGTCCACAGCGACACCCATCTGGCCAAGATCGCCTGCGAAACCTGCCATATCACCCAGAGCACGGGCATCACCTACTCCATGTACGGCCATGGCGGGCATCTCTCCTTCGGCCGCAATGCCGCGGGCCAGGACACCAAGGTGATCACCGCCGACCACATGGTGGCGAACGAGGAGGTGGCGGGCGACGTGGATGCCGACTTCGCCGCCTACAGGCTGAGCCCGGTCCTGATGTGGTTCAACGGATCCACCTCGTTCCTGGCCCAGTCCCTGGCGATCCGCGGCGCTCCGAACGCCAAGATCACGCCCTTCAAGCCCATGGCCAACGGCATGGTGATGGACGGCCGATTCTTCAAAGGCGAGATGATCCCGAACGAGGCCCTGGTGCCCTACCCGGACGAAACCATGGGGCCCTACATGTACAACGCCTACTCCATGTATCGCTTCTATGCGAACGCCATGGAATGCGATGACCTGCAGTTGCCCGACACCAACATGTGCAGCCCGGACGGGCTCTACGGCAACGCCGACGCGTTCACGGCCCTGAAGCTCCTGGGGACCATCGAGGACAAGGATGGCAACGTCATCGTGAAGGGTCTGACGCCGGAGGAGACTCGCAAGGTCACCCTGATGGACCTCATGGACACGAGCGACCCCAGCAAGCAAACGATGGCGTTCATGCAGGCCTTCCCGAACCTGATGAACTTCAGCAAGGCGGATTACAAGTACGAGCATTACCTGGTGAGCACCGCGCTTGCTGGCTCAGAGGACGACCTCGACGGCGACGGCATCATCGATCGTCGGGCGCCCTTCCTCTTCGACATGCTGAGCGCGGTGAACGCGGGCCTGGAGCAGTTCAAGGGCTTCAATGTGCCCATGTTCCTGCCGCCCACCTATGACTGGTACCCGAAGATGGAGGCCGTCTCCGATGTGGCGACCATGAAGCTCCCGGATGGCAGCGACATGAAGATGCTGCTCGCCATGCAGTTGCAGCAGCAAGGGCTGGACATGGCGACGATCCAGCAGCTCATCGGCAGCTATCCCGCCTTCTCCAATGGCGTCACGTTGGGCGGACACGGCGTCACGCCCGATCCGAGCGATAACGCCTTGGGAGGCCGAGGCGTCAGGAACGGCTGCCAGGAGTGTCACGGTGAGGACGGCGTGCTCTCGAGCCCGGTGCCTGTCTCGGAAAAGGTGCTGGTAGACCTCCCCTTCCCGGAGCCCATGAACATGGGCGAGATGCCCGCCTACGTGTGGACCTACTACAACCTCCACCGGCTGGTGAACCTGGGGCTGCGTACCCAGAATGAGAAGGTCGTGGCTGGTACAGCGGACATCGACATCGCGGGTGACCCACGCTATGTCCGGACGAGCATCCGGAAGATGATCGTCAACTGGCTGGCCCCGTCGTCAGTACCCACCCTGAATGGGCTCCCCGTCAAGGGGTACATCGCGTTCAAGCCAGCCGACAGCGTAGCGGCCCGTCGGGGGACGCGGCTTGCTGCAAAGGACCTGACCTGGAATGGCGGCGAGTGGATGCCGGTTCTCGAGCCGGTGACCAGGTCGGCGCCGAACTATGCGGTTCTCGGTTACAGCCGCGACGAGGTCATCTTCCGAACCGGTGGTGGCCGTGACGATGACGATGACGATGACGATGACGATGACGATGACGACCTCGACGAGCCGAAGGAAAAGGACGACTGAGTCGCAGATCGTGTAACAGCCGGCACAGGGATGTGCCTATCCAGAGGCGCCCGGAGATCCCGAGACGGGGATGGCGAGCCGCTCCACTGTTCGACGCAGCAACTCAGGACTCACGGGCTTGGAAAGGAAGTCGTCCATCCCCGCCTCGAGACAGGTTTGCTTGACGTCCTCCGACGCGTTTGCGGTCAAGGCCACGATGGGCATGGAGCTCTGGGGGGCCATGGCCCGGTACCGCCGGGTGAACTCGACGCCATCGACCTTGGGCATTCGCAGATCCACGATCGCAATCCCGTAGCTGCCATCGAGGGCCTCTGCGAGGGCCTGCTCGCCGTCCTCGACCCGGGTATGGGCGAATCCCATCTTGGTGAGGAAGGTGGTGATCACCTTGGCGGCAATGGCATTGTCCTCCGCCACCAGCACCCGAATCCCAGCGGTGGAGCTGGATCCGTTGGCGGTGAGTCCGGCGCACTCATTCCGGGCGCCGGGAGGACGCTGGGTCAGCCCCAAAAGGGCCTCGGCCGCCGCCACCAACTCTTCGGCGAGAAAGGGCTTTGGCGTGCAGGGGACCCCCGAGGGCCGGCCCGCCTGCCGCCGGGGCGCGTACGTCAGGTAAAGGCAGGGAGGATCGCTCCCGAGCAGGACCTTGGCCTGGCCTTGGACTTGCGCCAGGTCCAATCCCTGGGGGCTATCCGCAATCACGAGGAAGTCGAGCGCCTCGAGCGCAGGGGCGAGGGTCCCCAGCTCCGCGATACCGCTCGCGCCTTGTACTTGTGCCCCCTCCCGCCCCAGGGCCGCGCAGGCCAGTTCCCGTTGCGTCTGGTTGGGCTCCAGGACCAGGGCGCGCCGGCCCTTGAGCCGTCCGGCGGGCACCGGCGCCTCGGGTAGGGTGTCGCCGATGACCGGCAACCGTACCCAGAAGCGGCTGCCCCTGCCTGGGACGCTGTCCGCCCCGATCGCCCCGCCCATCAGCAGGGTGAGCTGACGGGCGATGGTTGTCCCCAGACCGGATCCGCCGTAGCGGCGGGTCGTCGAGTCGTCCGCTTGGCTGAAGCTCTCGAAGATCTGCTCGATCTTTTCTTCCGGGATGCCGATCCCGGTGTCCTGCACCTCGAGCAACAGGTGTGGAAGCGCGACACCACCCTCGGGCGGTCTTACCGAGACCCGGACCTCGATCTGACCTTCCTCGGTGAACTTGACCGCGTTGCCCAGCAGGTTGAAGAGGATCTGGCGCACCCGCAGCGGATCGCCGACCACCGTCCGGGGCACCTCCGGGGCCAGGTTGCAGATCAACTCCACGCCCTCCCCCAGGGCCTGTCCCTCCAGGACGCCGCAAACTTCCCGCACCACCGCCCGCGGCTCGAAAGGCTGCCGCTCCAGCTTGAGCCGCTCCGCGTCGATCTTGGAGAAGTCCAGGATATCGCCGATCAGGGCGCTCAAGACATGGGCCGAAATTGAGATGGCCTGGACATAGTCATGCTGCTCCGTATCCAGGCTGGTGGTCTTCAGGAGCTCCGACATGCCGATGACCCCGGTCAGCGGGGTGCGGAGCTCATGGGTCATAAAGGCCAGGAAGTCGCTCTTCGACTTGTTGGCCCGCTCCGCCTCCTCTTTGGCCCGCTGCACTTGCCGCAGCAAGGAGTAAAGGTAGAGGGGCAGCAGCACCAGCAGCAACAGGAAGAACAAGGACTCCTGAGGCTGGTTGCGCCATTGGTCCAGGACGACTATCACGACGGAATAGGCCACGACCGCTTCCACGGTGGCGGCCACCAGAAAGCGGATACCGAAACGGGTACCCGCCGAGATGAAGATCCAGATGTACAGGAGGTTGAAGGGGCTGACCGCCCGCGTGAAGTACATGCCCAGACTGATCGCGACGATGTCCAGCAGAATGGTCAGGTAGCGCCGCAGGGCCCATTCCGGGCGCACGAACACGCTCGCGAAGAGCCCCAGATAGACCGCCGCGAAGAGGGAGACCAGGATGAGGAAGTTGCGGAGATCGACCTCGTGCTGACCCGAGACCGCCGCGAGCAGGACATAGAGAATCCCGAAGATCCAGACCCCGAGCCGCACCAGGAACGACTGGAACTCGGGATTGGAGCCCATGCCCTTGGGGATTCCTAAGGCCCGCACCTTTCCCTCCATCTGCCCATCCAGTTGATTGAGGCCAGTGTCGTCCCGAGGCCTTGCTGAGCCCGGATCCTACCTCGGCAAGGACCAGCCAAGCCGCCATCGGTCGGGCCCATCGGACGCCTTTCGGGGGCGATGTTGTGATGGTCAAAGGCCCGGAAGATCATGCTATATTAGTGGATACTTTAGCGCTTGGAGCATGGCACAGGCCCGGGCAAGCGCGCACGAAGCATCCCGGAATCGAGCCTGGAGCCCGGATCCCGCTGAAGGGTCCCGGGGGGGCGGCGTGCCCACACCATCTCGGCGCCGGACCTGAGAGTAAAGGGGAGAACAGCATGTCAAAGAAGCATCCGATCGTGGCCGTCACGGGCTCATCCGGGGCCGGGACCACCACCGTCAAGCGCGCCTTCGAGCACATCTTCTACCGCGACGGCATCAACGCCGCGGTCATCGAGGGCGACAGCTTCCATCGCTACGACAGGGCGGAGATGAAGGTCGAGATGGCCAAGGCGGCGGATGACCAGCGCAACCTGAGTCACTTCGGACCCGAGGCCAACCGCTTCGACCTGTTGGAGGAGCTATTCCGCACCTACGGCGAGACCGGCGGCGGCAAGAAGCGCTACTACATCCACTCCGAGGAGGAGGCGGCCCACCACAATGCCCGCCTTGGCACCCAGCTTAACCCAGGCCAGTTCACCCCCTGGGAGGACGTGCCGGAGAACACCGACCTGCTCTTCTACGAGGGCCTGCACGGCCTGGTGGTGACCGAGGACGACAATGTCGCCCGCCACGTCGACCTGGGCGTGGGCGTGGTCCCCATCGTGAATCTGGAATGGATCCAGAAGATCCACCGGGACAATCTGGAGCGGGGCTATTCCGCCGAGGCCATCGTCGACACCATCATGCGGCGCATGCCCGACTACATCCTCCACATCACGCCCCAGTTCTCCCTCACCGACATCAACTTCCAGCGGGTGGCCACGGTGGACACCTCTAACCCCTTCATCGCCCGCGATATCCCCACCCCCGACGAGAGCTTCGTCATCATCCGCTTCAAGGACCCGGCCAAGCTCGACGTGGACTTTCCCTTCCTGCTCTCCATGGTCAAGGACAGCTTCATGTCCCGGCGCAACAGCATGGTGGTGCCGGGGGGCAAGATGGGGATGGCCATGGAGGTCATACTGCAGCCCATCATCGAGAGCATGATGGCAGGCCGCCGCGTTTGAGGTCTCGCCCTCGCAGACGAGCCCCGGGCCAGGGCCCGGGGCATCCCCCAACCAAAGTACGCCCTCCGGCGCTCAGCGCCCCCTGCCCCCCCGATCCACCCAGCCGCCACGGCAACCGGCGCTCCGTGTAGGGGCAGTCCGGATCAGCTCCCCGAGGGAAGGATCGGGACCGATCGTCCCTTTAAGTCCGATACGCAGCTCCGTGATCAGACCCTGGTCATCGCAGACCAGGCGCACCCGCTCCCCGGCCCCGGCCCCGAAGTCCCGGTCGAAGGCGTGGCGGACCTGGATCGCCCTGAGACGCCGGCCGATGTTCGATTCGAACAGCTCCCGCACCGCCGACCCGTTGAGCTGGTCCAACAGCCCCATGGCGTGGGTGAAGTAGGTATCCGCGCCGGTCCCATAGCAGGTGCCGTGCTTGCTCCACTGGTGGCGGTCCAGATAGGACAGGGTGCCGGGCATCCGCTCCGCGAGGCCCTCGCGGGTGGCTCCATCCAGGTCCGGCTCGGGCAGCCGTCTCCAGTCCCCAGACTCGGACAGATCCCGCTCCCGCCCGCTCACCCCGCAGTAAGTGTTTCCGATGGGCTGAGGCCAGAGGCCGTGAAGGGAGAAGCGGCGGGCGTCAGGCCGCTCCGGGGACTGGGTGCGGCACTCGGGCGTGCGGTCGCGACGCTCGCAGAAGGCCGGCTGCCAGCTTGCGGCCAGGACATACTGGCCCTCCATGGATCTCGCTCGGACTGACGGCGCCGGCGGCGCCTCGAGTGCCGCTGGGGACACCCCTGGGGTCTCGCCTTCCTCGAGACGCCCGCAGTCCACCGCCACCCAGCGATCTAAGGGCTGAATGCCCTCGATCCGTAGCTGGTAGTGGGTGGCATCCGACTTATTGCGGCCGATCACCCGGTACCGCTCTCCGGGCGCCAGATGCACACCGCCCGGGTTGTCCGGGCGCTTGATGGCGACCGTCGCCGGACAGTCGCGCTCGGCCACCAAGATTCCGGTGATCGGCTCCGCCTGGGTGGCCCAGGGAACCAGCCAGATGAGCGGCAAAAGCCATAGGGTGAGCGTGCGAATGTTCAGGGGCGGGCCTCCATGGGCGGGATTGCTCCGTCAGGGAATGGGGCGAGACCCCGAGAGGGTGATCACCTTCGCCGCCCGGTCAGTCCCCAGGCTCCACGGACGCATCCAAGCCGGGCTCCAGGCGCTCGATGCTGAGCAGGTGGACCCGGCGGCTGTCGGCCCGCATCACGGCGAAACGGAAGGCGCCGATCTCTACGGATTCCCCCCGCTTGGGCACGTGGCCGAAGGCGTTCACCACCAGGCCGCCAATGGTGTCGAACTCCTCGTCGGAGAAGTCGCTCTCGAAATAGGCATTGAAGTCCTCGATGGGGGTGCGGGCCTTGGCGCTCCAGTCGTTCGGGCCCCGCCGGAAGATCTCAGCACCCTCATCGTAGTCGTGCTCGTCCTCGATCTCCCCGACGATCTGCTCGAGCACATCCTCGATGGTGACCAGGCCGGCGGCGCTCCCGTACTCGTCCACCACGATGGCCATGTGGTTGCGACTGGCGCGGAACTCCTTGAGCAGGACATTGAGCCGCTTGCTCTCAGGGACGAAGACCGTGGGGCGTAGCAGCTCCCGGATGTTGAAGGGACGCCGGCCGTTCTCGACGCAGAAGGCCAGGAGGTCCTTGGCCAGGAGCACGCCGACCACCTCGCCCTTGTCGTCCCCGGTGACCGGGAAGCGGGAGTGGGCGGACTTCACCGCGATCTCCAGGACCCGCTCCAGGGGGTCGTCTCGGCGGATGTAGACCATCTCCGCCCGCGGAATCATGATGTCGCGCACCCGCAGGTCCGAGACCTGCAGGACCCCCTCGATCATGCTCAGGGCATCCGTGTCCAGGAGGTCGCGCTGCTTGGCATCCTTGAGCAACTCGATCAGCTGCTCCCTGTCTTGGGGCTCGCCGCCGAACAGGTGGCTCAGGCGTTCGAGCCAGTTGCGCGGTCGCGAGCCGTCGCTAGATCGATCGTTCGTCATGGACTACTGGGGGTGCTCCTCGGGGGTCTGATCGAACGCCGGCTCAGGGGCCGGCTCATAGGGTGGCGGGAATCCTAACCCGCCCAGGACGGCGGTTTCCAGCCCTTCCATCTGGGTCGCCTCGTCCTCGGTAAGATGATCGTAATCAAGCAGATGCAGGACCCCGTGGACCACCAGATGGGCCCAATGGGCGGCCACCGGCTTGCCCTGTTCCTGTGCCTCCTGGCGCACCAGATCGGCGCAGATCACCAGGTCCCCAAGGAAGTCATGGATGGGATCCGTCGCGTCGATCCCCGGGGGTGCATCGAAGGGAAAGGAGAGCACATTGGTGGGCCTGTCCTGACCGCGATAGCGCCGATTGAGGTCCCGCCCTTCCGCCTCGCCGACCACCCGAAGGGTCAGTTCCGCCCGCGCCCGCCTGCCCTCCAACGTGGCGGCCACCCAACACCGGAGATCCGAAAGCGATGGAACATCAGCCCCCGCGGTCTCCAATTGCAGTTGCAAGTCCAGTTCCAGGTCCATCTGAACGCCCTTCAGGCCTTCGGGCCCTGGGGGTCGCCCTTCCGAAAGGGCTCGACGGGGGCGGGCTGCGGGTTCTCGAATGCCTCATAGGCGTGCACGATGCGCGCCACCAGGGCATGGCGCACCACGTCACGGGCATTGAAGAAGGTGAAGCTGATCCCCTGCACGTCCTTCAGGATCTCGATGGCCTGGCGCAGGCCCGACGGTTGCCCGCGCGGCAGATCCACCTGGGTGACGTCCCCGGTGATGATCGCGGTGGAACCGAACCCGATGCGGGTGAGGAACATCTTCATCTGTTCGGGGGTCGTGTTCTGGGCCTCGTCCAGGATGATGAAGGCGTCGTTCAGGGTGCGCCCGCGCATGTAGGCCAACGGCGCCACCTCGATCACGTTGCGCTCGATGAGCTTGCCGACCCGCTCGAACCCCAGCATCTCGAACAGGGCGTCGTAAAGGGGCCGCAGGTAGGGATCGATTTTCTGGGCCAGGTCCCCGGGCAGGAAGCCGAGCCGCTCCCCCGCCTCAACCGCCGGTCGCACCAGAAGGAGCCGGCGTGCCCGATCGCTTTCCAGCGCCTCCACGGCGCACGCCACCGCCAGATAGGTCTTGCCAGTGCCCGCGGGCCCCACCCCGAAGTTGATGTCGTGGCGGGCGATGGCATGAAGGTACTCCTGCTGGTTAGGGCCTCGCGCCCTGATCAGCCCCCGTTTGGTGCGTATCACCAAATCTGGCAGGCGCGACTCGGCCGCGACCGCCACGGCCTCGGCGCCGGACTCCTGCAGGGCGAGGTGGATGGACTCGGGGGTCAGCACCTCGTCGGCCGTCTCCGCGTAGAGGTCAGTCAGGAGGCGCTCCCCCAAGCGCACCGCTGGGCCGTCGCCGATCAACCGGAACGAGAGCCCCCGGTTGCTGATCTCGATGCCGAGGCGCCGCTCGATCTGGCGCAGGTGCTGCTCCAGGGGACCACACAGGTTCGCGAGACGCGCGTTGTCCTCGGGATCCAGGGTGAGATCCAGGGTTTGGGGTAGGGTGGTCAAGCGCTGTGGCTGGGGACTAGGGGCTGGGGCCGGAGGCTCAGGCGCGGGCGGCGGCGCTGACGGTGCCCGCCAAGACGCCGCGCAGGGAGTTGGGCAGGGCTTGGGTAATGGTCAGAGGGACGAATTGGCCCACCAGGGACGGAGTGCCGTCGAAGTTCACCACCCGGTTACTCTCGGTGCGCCCCGCGAGCTGCTGGGGGTCCTTACGGGACGGACCCTCAACCAGCACCCGCTGGACCGTCCCCACCAGTTGGCGGCTGTAGCGTTGGGCAAGGGTTTCGATGCGCCGCTGAAGCCGCTCCAAGCGCTCCTTCTTGACCTCCAGGGGCACGTCGTCCGGATAGTCCGCCGCCGGAGTTCCAGGGCGGCGGCTGTAGATGAAGCTGAAGCTCTGATCGAAGCCGATGTCATCCACCAGGGCCAGGGTGGCGGCGAAGTCGGTCTCGGTCTCGCCCGGAAAGCCGACGATGAAGTCCGAGGAGATCAGGATGTCCGGCCTCACGCGGCGCAGGGCACGGATCTTGGCGCGGTACTCCAGTGCCGTGTGACCGCGCTTCATGGCCGCCAGGATGCGTTCCGAGCCCGACTGGACCGGCAGGTGCAGGAAGCTCACCAACTCCGGGACCTCGCCGTAGACCTCGATCAGGGACTCCGAGAGCTCCACCGGGTGGCTGGTCGTGAAGCGGATCCGGTCGATGCCGTCGATGGCCGCCACATAACGGATCAGGAGCGCGAGGTCCGCGACCTCCCCGTCATGCATCAGGCCCCGATAGGCGTTGACATTCTGGCCCAGCAGGTTGACCTCCCGTACCCCCTGCTCGGCCAGCCCCGCGACCTCCGCGATCACATCGTCGAAGGGCCGGCTCACCTCCTCACCCCGGGTGAAGGGTACCACGCAGTAGGTGCAGTACTTCGAGCAGCCCTCCATGACGGAGACGAAGGCGCTGGGACCATCGGCCCGGGGGGCGGGAAGCGAATCGAATTTCTCGATCTCCGGGAAGGAGACGTCCACTTGGGGCTGCCGTTGGCCCTCCAGATCCCTGAGCATCTGAGGCAGCCGATGCATGGTCTGGGGCCCGAAGACCAGGTCCACGTAGGGGGCCCGCGCGCGGATCGCTTCCCCCTCCTGGCTCGCCACGCAGCCGCCAACCCCGATCACCAGGGCCGGACGCCGCGCCTTCCAGGGGCGCCAGCGCCCGAGCTGGGAGAACACCTTCTCCTGGGCCTTCTCGCGGATGGAGCAGGTGTTGAGGAGCAGGACGTCCGCCTCCTCCGGCCGCTCGGTCAGCTCCAGGCCATGGGACTCACGCAGAAGGTCCGCCATGCGGGCGGAGTCGTACGCGTTCATCTGGCAGCCGTAGGTCTGGATGTAAAGCTTGCGGGTCATGGGGTCGAGGCTCGCGCGAAGGCCGGGGATGTTGCGGATTCAGGGGCTTAGTGTCAAGCCCGCGACTCTGCGGCAGCCCCACGGGACCCAACGTCAGCCCTCGCGCCCCTCAGCCAAGGGCCCGTACGGCGCTAATCATAGGAGCGATCTGGCACTCGGAAAGCGGCATGGGTCTGCCGAAGTGGTACCCCTGGGCCAAGTCCACACCCAACTCCTCGAGGACCCGCAGGATGTCCCCGTCCTCCACGAACTCGGCGATGACGCGCTTGCCCATCCCGTGGGCGATGTCGGTGATCGCCTTGACGAAGATGCGATCCTCCCGGCTGCGGGACAGGTTGCGGATGAAGGCCCCGTCCACCTTGACATCGTCCACGGGCAGCTGGCGGAGATAGGCGTAGGAGGCGTAGCCGCTACCAAAATCATCCAGAGCAAAGCGGCAGCCCAGGCGCTGGATCCCGCGCATCAGGCGGGTTGCCCGCAGGATGCTGTTGATCGCGGCGGTCTCGGTGATCTCGAAGGTGAGGCGCAGGGGCTCCACCGCGAAGCGCTTCAGGAGCTGCTCGATGTCGGGCAGCAGGAGCGGGTCGTCCATGGCGTTGGCGGATAGGTTCACGGAAAGATGAAGCTCCGGACGGGCATTCATGATCCCCAGCGCATGGGACAGGACCCAATGGTCGATCGCCTGGATCTGCCCGGTCTTCTCGGCCACCGGGACGAAGCGATCCGGGTAGACCATCTCGCCCTGGGCATCGCGCATGCGCAGCAGGGCCTCGTAGTGGACGATTTGGCCGGTGGACACCTCGACGATGGGCTGGAAGCGCAGCTCGAATCGGTCTTGGCTGAGGGCCTCGGCGATGTGCTGGCCCCAGAGCACCCGGGCATCCGCCCGTTCCCGGGACTCGTCGGCCAAGGAAAAGATGTGCCAGCGCCCCCGCCCCTGTTCCTTGGCCTGGTACATGGCCAGGTCCGCGTTGGCCATCAACTGGTGGGTCTCCCGTCCTTGCTCGGGGAAGAGCACGATGCCAATGCTCGCCGAGACCTGGTGGCGGCGGCTGCGCGCGTGCATCACGATGGAGCGGATGACCCGCTGGGCGCGCTCTGCAACCTCGATGGCCTGCTCGGCGGTTGCCTCCGGGAGAAGCCAGGCGAACTCGTCCCCGCCCAGGCGGGCCAGGATGTCGCAGGGACGGGTCAGGGTCTGCAACTGCTCGGCCACCCGCTGCAGCAGGGCATCTCCCACCTGGTGGCCGCTGATATCGTTGACATCCTTGAACTGGTCCAGGTCGAAGAACAGGACCGCACCCTGGTGACCGAAGCGCGCCGCCTGGTCCAGCACCCGTTCGAAGTCCGCATGGAAGCGGCGGCGGTTGAAGAGCTGGGTCAGGGGATCATGGTCCGCCAGCCAGACCAACCTGGCCTCCGCCTGCTCCCGGTCCCTTTGCAGGGACTCCATGCGGTCGGTCAGGCTTCCGACTGTCCCGACCATCAGGTCCATCTCGTCGGAGACTACCTGGGCGGGCCGGGATTGGGGCAGGCGCTCCCGCAGGTCCCGGTAACGATTCTCCGCCAACAGTGGCAGGGCCGAAGCGATGCGGCGCAGGCGCGACAGGGGCTGCTTCAGCATGAAGAGCAGCAGCCCCTCGGAGAGGATCAGGCCGATGATCCCGATGGCAATGCTGAACCGAATCGACTGGCCAATCGCCTCCTGCTGGGCAGTGACGTCGTTGATGATGAAGGCATCGATCCCCTCGGCCAGGTCGGGGACTCGGAACACCTCGAACCAGGCTCCGCCCCTTTGCACCAGGAGCGGCGCATCAACGCTATCCTGCGACAACAGGGCATCAACGACCCTAGATAAGATCGGAACGGACCGCTCGGCGTGCGTGATGGCGGGGAAGCGCCCCCCCACGGACAGGGGTCGATCGGTGTCGATGATCGGCTGAGCCTCCCCCAGCTCGGAAACGATCGCCACGTCCGCCCCGGTCAGCTCGTTGAAGGCTAGGAGCGAATCGGCCAGCGAGCGTGCCAGGACCAGGCTACCGCCATAGGCCCCGCTCCACAGCAAGGGCGTTGCCAGATACTGCCGGCACTCCGACTGGCAAGAGAGCAGGGCCGTATTCGCCTCGGGGGAGTCCTCGATGCGCGATGTTAACCCTGGGGGCAGCGCCTCGGCCTGCTCGGGCCAGGTGATCGACGCCTCACCCCCGGGGGTCAACCAGTGCACAGAGCGGATGTCCCACTCCAGGTCCAACATGGCACCGTTGCTGCGCAGGGCATGCCCGAGCTGGCTCGATAGGTCCGCGAGGGGCGGATTGGGCCCCATCAGCGGCACCAGGCTCGCAAGCCGCGACATCTCCTCTGCATGCCCGTCCACCATGTCCCGCAACTGGCGCCCCTGGCGCTCCCGCACCTCCGTCTGCTGCAGCTCGAACTGACGGGCAGATTGCCGGTACGCCATATAGGCCAACGACGCGTTGACCAGCAAAAGTACGAGGCTGAGGGCGGTCAGTGCCTTCCAGCGCAGGCTCAGAAAGCGCGGTTGGCGAGCGACGGCAGTCTCCATGGCCGCCGCCATCGCTCAGAAACGCACGGAGATCGAGGCAGCGAACACGTCCCAGTCCTCCACAAGTTGGCTCGGGTCCGGATTCTCCCGGATCGAGAGGGTGTAAGTCCCTTGTTGGCGCTGATACTCCACCCGCAGCATCAGGTTCGGCAAGATGTCCCACCGAAGGCCGGCGGTGAAGATCTTGGAGTAGAAGTCGAACGGCGGGGTGACGCCGCCGGTCAGGGCCGACAAACGCTTGCCGCTGCGGTTGTTACGATCGGCGAATCCTTCCTCGTAGCGCAGCATGAACTCCAACTCCGGCAGAAGCCGATAAGCGCCCTGGAGATAGTAGCCTTCGGTCGTCTGCTTCCCGAAAGGCCAGAAGGGGCCGAAGTCGCTCCATTCGAGGGGCAGACGAGAATACTCGGCCGACAAGGTGAAATCTTCCGTGTTGTACTGCAGGGATCCGATCCAGTAGGTAAAGTCGATGTTGCCCGGACCCAGGATAGAATTCGCGCCAGGGTCGAAATCCAAGGGAGCAGTGGCGGCGCTCAGACCCGCCTTGAAGGCCCCGTCTTGGGTCTCGTACCAAAGGCTGCCGACCAGACTGTACCCGTCCGATTCCATGGAGCCTTCGTAATCGCCAGCCAAGAATGCCCACTCCACATTGTCGTCGATCACGGGCCTGCCGCCTCCCAGCGTCAACGAAAGGTTACCCCAGGGCTCGAAGGTTTCCCCATACAGCATCAGTCCGTCGGATGAAAGGATTAGGTTGCGGAGCTTGTCGTAATAGACAACCTGAGGCAGGAAGATACCGGGGCGGGTGAAGGGCACGTCCCGCGTCTCGTTATAGAGCCCCAGCGGGTTCTTGATCCGGCCCACCCGGGCGCCGACGCGCCGATCGGCGCCAGACAGGAACGTGAAGTCCACGAGGGCATAATCCAGGGACGGCTCGCCGTCGTACATCTCGCCGGCGCGACGCGACAACACCTGCGCGGAGAAAAGCACCTTGGGATTGAGCTGGAAGGATCCGTTCAGCCCGAGCTCGGTAAAGTCGAAGGAGGTGTTCGGGCTGTCTCCGAAGTAATGGTTGTCGCTGGTCTTCACGACGGCCTGGCTTGCGAATCCGTGAATTTGAATCCGCTCCCAAAGGGTCGTCTCCGCGCTGGCGAGGCCGCCGCCCGTAATCAGGATGAGTATTGCGACGAATCGTTTGCCGCCCATATCAGCGAACCTCCACGGCGCGCACGGAGGGATTGAGGCTGCCCGACTCGGCATAGCCAAGGGCCCCCGGCGTCCTCGCCACGCGATCGATTAACTCGGACTCTGTCGAGACGACCACCGGCGCCTGCCCCGTACCTGAGAACAGTTGCCGGTCCCAGGCTCGCCGCAACTGGTAGGGGTAGAGGCCCAGGATGCCCTTGACCGCCCGTTCGTGCAGCGGGTGGTTATCGGGGAGTACGAAAACCCTGACGCGCTCGCCGTTGGGCCACTGATTGAGGCGCATGCTGATGTAGAGCCTGGCCTCGTTCTGGGACAGACTCTGGACGTCTACGTCCGGGTGGGCGATCAAGGTATCGCCTGTAGCGGCCCCGATCGATGAGGCGAGGACCAGGAAAAAAAGGACCCGTGCGGCCCCTTTGCGCAGTTCATTCAGGCCCCGCATGCGGCACCCTCTGGACCTGGGGACCTGTCAGGCACGCATCGCTCCCGCGCAAGTCGGTGGCTGTCGCCGGGAGGCGCCACGGAACCGTCCTTTTCGTTCAAGGCGAGCCTTGGGCAGTCTGGGGTTAGGCTTTTGAGACTATTGTGCCCGAGTCGCGTTGTAAATTGTGACGTTGAGTGGTGTTTTTGGTATAAAGTCAGAGGTGTCAGCAAGGAACAACGCCGACGCGGCGTGATTGGATAGCCGGATTGCGGGCAAGGAATTCTGGATACTGGGTGCGGTAGCAGTATCTCAAGGCCAGGATCGGACGCCCGGGACACCAGGGTCCTCCTTGCGACGTTGCAGGTACCAGCGGACGCGAGGCTTGGGCCAGTACGGAGGCACGCCTCGTCCACGTCGATCCGTTGGTCCACACCAAGAGGCGAATCCTGGTTGGAAGTCTGTTGGGGCAGTTTTGGGGCAAAAACGATGACAAACCTTCCCCTGGAACCGGCATTGAGCCTGCGGCCGGAGGCCTACCCGCGAAGTATCGAGCGCTACTTCGCGTTCGCCTGCGTCGATGGTTTCGACGAGATCGACGAGTGTTATCGTCTTCGCTACGAGGTCTTCTGCCTCGAGCGCGGCTTCCTGCCTTGCGGCGACTACCCGGACCGGCTCGAAAGCGACCCCTATGACTCGCACTCGCTCCACTTTCTGGCCAGCCACCTGCACGGCGAGCCCGCGGGGACCGCGCGGCTGGTCCTGAACGGCCCCCTCGGTTTGCCGATGGTGCCACACTGCGCGCTGGAGGCCGGTTTCGAATTCCTGGCGGATCCTCAGTACCCCTTGCGGCACCGCTACGCCGAGATCTCGCGACTCGCGGTGTCCCGCGGCTTCCGGCGCCGACAAGGGGACACGATCTATGGCGGCCCCCCGCGCACGACTCGCGTACCCGAAATTCCCCGCATTGCCCCCTTCACTGTCCCGCCCAATAACGTCCCTGAGATGGTGTCCGGCATCTTCCGGCTGATCTACCAGGAGAGCAAGCGCCACGGGGTGACCCACTGGGTCGTCGCCATGGAGCGCAGCCTCCACGTCATGCTCAAGCGGATGGGCTTCCCCTTCTCTCCCATCGGTCCCGAAGCGGATTACTATGGCCCGGTCCGCCCTTATATGGCAGAGATAGCCGCGTTAGAGCGCAACATCGGCCAGTTTAAACCTGAAACATTAGAATACGTGGTAAAGGGACTCGAGCCCCATTTGAGGCCCGCATTCGGGCGCGTGACCAATCCGACCGTGGCCGCCGCGGATGATCTCCGAGGCCATCCAAAGGTGCGCGTCGCCTGAGCCGCCGTGTCTCATCCAGAGTAGGTGAACTTGCGCTCGTAATCTAAAGTCGGCCGCCAGGGAAACTCCTCCGCTCTCCACACCTGAATCTGATCCCGCACGTTGCCGTGCAGACCGTCCAGCAAACCTCTGAGGCGGGACGCAACGGCTTCCGCCTCCCCGCCGCAACCGGCCCGCAGCTGCACATCGATGCGGCAGGCGGCCCCTTGTGCGTGCACCCGGAAGGCTCCGCTCACCCGGTCAGCCACCCAATCCTCTGCGTACAGGGCGTCCTTGAGGTCGAGCAGCGTGCGGCCATCGGCCAACTGGTCGCCACCACGGCCGGCGACCGCGATGATCGGAAGCCGAGGCAGTGCCAAGCCGTCGACTCCCGCGTCCGTCAGGGTGCTGGCGAGCGTCTTAGGATCCACACGACGGGCCCTGTCGCCCGTGCGGTAGCGCAGCAGGGGAAGCGGCTGGGTTGGGTCCAGGGTTGACACCACGAGGTCCCCGAATCCCCGATCATCCGGGTCCAGCGCCTCGACGAAGATACGGCGCGGATCGTAGACGAAGAGCAGGGGGGGAACCCGACCCCGCCAATCCCCGAGGGCCCGTCGCAAGACCTCAGGCCTGGATTGGGCCACCTGGCGCAAGGACACGGTCTCGCGAGTCTCGAAGAACAGATTCAGGCCAAGCTCCGCCACACCCATGGATGAACCCACGAAGCCCCGCGTCCAGCCGTCGGGATCCTGACCCAGGCGCCGCGCCAGGTAAGCGCGGAAATTCTCCCCAAAAGTCTCCTCACCCAGGATCGCGTGTACTCGGTGAGCGGACCAGTCGAGCCCTAGATCGCGCCCGTGGTCAATCAGACGCTTTCCAAACAAGGGGTCCAGAATCAGGATGACCTGCTCGTAATAGGGTCCGAACTCCTGCACCAGAGCGGCGACCATGTCCTCCCGCACGCTGGTCTCCGCCACGGTCACCGTGGAGCACGAGAAGCCGACCCCCATTGGCAGGGCGTTGACCAGTAGGGTCTTATGATCGTCGGTTTGGAAGGTGTGTTGTAGACCCAATTCGATGGCCGCCACGGAGCGGCGCAATTGGCGCTTCGAGGACAGCCCGAAGGAGAATCGCCCCCCCTGGCCGGAGCTGGTCAGCACTTCGGCGGGTTGACCCAACCTCCCGTTGACGCACAGGCGATGGATCGGAACCGAACCGAAGAGGTCGGACTTGCCGAGCACCGGGCAACGGGCTAGGAATCCGCGGAGATCCCGAACCTCTTGGGCTCGGACACCCCGCGCCTCCAGCATCTCCGCGTAGTAGGGTACCTGCCTCGCGACCGCACGGAAGCGCCGCACCACACGCCGCGCGCTCAGCAACTCGATCGCCCCGATGTCCACCCGATCCAGTGCGCGAAGCTGCCAGCGCCGCACCCAGGTGCGCAGTGTCTTCATGAGATTGATCGACGCCTCATCGCTTCCGCGCGGAACGTACCGGTGCCGCGCCTAAGCGCGTTCCGGATACGCAACGGCCGGGACCCACCTCGGCCGATCACGACCGCGCCAAGTCCGGGGCGAGACCGAGTAGCTGTCCGAGCCGCTGGTGCAATGACTCGTGGGCCGACAGCAGCGCCGGGGTGAAGATCAGCACCAGGACCGTGGCGAAGCCGACCCCGAAGGCCAGGGAGACAGCCATGGGGATGAGGAACTGGGCCTGGAGGCTGGTCTCGAAGATCAGGGGTCCAAGCCCAACCACGGTGGTGGCGGAGGTGAGCAGCATGGCCCGCAGGCGCGAGCAGGCCGCCTCCACGAGGGCCTGCTCCACCTCCATCCCGGTCTGGCGCAGCTCCTGGTACATGCTGACCAGGATGATGGCGTTGTTGACCACGATGCCCGATAGCCCGAAGAGGCCGAACATAGACAGGAGCGTCAGGTCAATCCCCAGCAGCCAGTGCCCGAAGATGGCCCCGATGAGCCCCAGGGGGATCGAGGTCATGACCACCAGGGGCCAGCCCCAGGAGGAGAAGACGGCCGCCAGGATCAGGAAGATGAGTCCGAGCCCCAGGATCCCGCCCAGGCGCATGTCCCCCAGGGTCTCGCGCTGATCCGCCGCCCGCCCCTCGAAGCTGTAGGTCACCCCGTAGCGGGTCACCAGATCCGGCAGCAGATCCCGCTCCAGGGCGAGCCGCACCTGATCCGGGGTGTTTTGGGCCCGGTCGATGTCGGCGGTCACCTCCACCGCGAGCCGCCCATCGGCGTGGCGCAGGGCCTCGAAGCCGCGCCGCGTCTCCCAGGTCGCAACCGTCGCCAGGGGGACGAAGGCCCCACTGGGCGCCCGGATGTTGAGCTGCTCCAGGGCATCGAGCCGGGTCCGCTCCACCCGGGGCAGAAGCACCCGCACCTCCAGCTCATCCTGACCCACCTGGACGAGTTGGGCCAGGTAGCCGTCGAATGCCGCGCGAAGCTGCCCGCCCAGGAGCTCGGTGGTTACCCCGAGCGCCTGACCCGCCGGCGAGACCCGATAGATGAGCTGCTCGCGACCGAAGGGCATGTCATCGGTCATGTCCGAGACTCCGGCGATGCCCTCCAGGCCCTGGGCCAGGTCCAGGGCCGCGGCCTTGAGCCGCTGGGCGTCATCGCCCGTGAGTCGCACGTTGAGGTCGCGCCCCGGCGGACCGGCCCG
>JBGSUY010000772.1:0-4070 GCA_041753195.1 Chromatiaceae bacterium | reverse complement strand
CGATTGGACCAGCTACGCCTCTGGCGTTGACCTGCCACCTTTAGGTGGCGCAAGAACCGCGGGGACGCGTGAGCGTCCCCGTTAGCCGCTTTGAGCGGCTCACGAATTCAAGGCCCCCGGCTTTGCCGGGGGATTGTTACTGGGCTTGTGGTGTTCCTTGGGTTGTCGCTTGGGGCTGCGGCGGAAACCTGGACGGGGCGGGTCGTGCGGGTTGTCGATGGCGACACAGGCGCTTGGTTGACATGCGCGTTCTCTTCCGTGTGAGACGGGGGACTTGGTGGCGATCGCATGAGCGAGCAGCAGCAACTCGACCGTCCAACCGTTCCCGTGCTTGACATATTGCGACATTTTGAGAGTGCATGGACGCTGTCCGCGGGTGCTTCACAGTCCGGGAGATGCACCCACCGGGCAGCCCCCCGAACCGGCCTGATAGAATTCCACGTGTCATCTCAACCGAAGCGCAGGTCCTCCGCATGCGCGCGCGCACCAGGCCGACCCTCTACGAGCAGCTCCAGGCCCTTCCCGAGGGGCTTACGGGGGAGATCCTCGACGGTCAGCTCCATACCCAGCCACGTCCGGCATGGCCCCATGCCCTTGCCGGCTCGGCCCTTGGCGGAGAGTTGGTTGGCCCCTTCTAGAAAGGGCGCGGCGGCCCCGGGGACTGGTGGATCATCGACGAGCCGGAGCTGCACTTCATCGTCGATGCGGAGGTGGATGTCCCGGACCTGGCCGGCTGGCGCCGCGAGCGCATGGCGCGCCCGTCCAGTGGGCACCGGGTGACCGTGGTCCCGGATTGGGTCTGCGAGATCCTCTCGCCGTCCACTGAGAGCAAGGACCGGGTGATCAAGATGCCGATCTATGCCCGTTTTGGCGTGGTCCATGCGTGGCTGGTGGACCCATTGAAGCGCACCTTGGATGCCTATACCCTGCCCGATGGCGGGTGAGTGGAGATCGGTTGCTTCGAGGGCGAGAATCAAGTCTCGGTGGCGCCTTCCACGCCATAGCCATCGACCTCACCGGCTTTTGGGCGCCGGTCGACGAGTCCGGCACGCCATAGACCGGGTCCTTATCTTGGCCTCTTTAGGTGACGACGTCAGGCTCGCTGCGCCCGGTACGGGCCTCGATCTGGGCCAGCTCCCGGGCGATCAGGATCAGCGGGGCCATGGCCTCTTGCGTGTCCTGGTCGTGGCGGGCGGGGTCCGGCTCGTAGGACTCCAGATAGACCCGGAGCGTCGCCCCCTGGGTGCCGGTGCCGGACAGGCGGAAGACCAGGCGCGACCCCCCCTCGAGCCCGATGCGGATGCCCTGGTTCTTGGATACGCTGCCATCGATGGGGTCGGTGTAGGCGAAATCGTCCGCGTAGGCGACCTGGTAGGCGCCGAGCCGCTTGCCGGGGAGCTCGGGCAGCAGGATCCGCAGGTGGTCCATGAGTCCCTCGGCGGCCTGGCTGTCGACCGCCTCGTAGTCATGACGGGTGTAGTAGTTGCGCCCGAAGCGCCGCCAGTGCTCGTGCACGATGTCGGACACGGACTGCTGGCGCACGGCCAGCAGGTTCAGCCAGAATAGCACGGCCCAGAGACCGTCCTTTTCGCGCACGTGGTCGGAGCCGGTGCCGAAGCTCTCCTCACCGCACAGGGTGATGCGCCCCGCATCGAGCAGGTTGCCGAAGAACTTCCAGCCGGTGGGGGTCTCGAAGCACTCCACGCCAAGCGCCTCGGCCACCCGGTCCGCCGCCTGGCTAGTCGGCATGGAGCGGGCCACGCCGCGTATCCCGTGCTTGTATCCCGGCGCGTGATGGGCATTGGCGGCGAGCACCGCCAGGCTGTCGCTCGGGGTGACGAAGAAGTTCTTGCCGAGGATCATGTTGCGGTCCCCGTCGCCGTCGGAAGCGGCGCCGAAATCGAGGGCCTCCGGCCCTTGACTCAGGGCCACCAGGTCATGGGCGTGGGCCAGGTTGGGGTCCGGGTGACCGCCGCCAAAGTCCTCCTTCGGCACCCCGTTCATGACGGTGCCGGGGGGCGCCCCCAGGCGGTTCTCTAGGATCTCTACCGCATAGGGCCCGGTAACCGCGTGCATGGCGTCGAAGCGCGTCCGGAAGTGCCCGGAGTTGAAGAGTTGGTGGATGGCGTTGAAGTCGAACAGGGATTCCATCAGGGTGGCGTAGTCCGCGACCGGGTCCAGGACCTGGACCTCCAGGCTGTCGATCTGGGCCTGGCCGACCCGGTCCAGGTCGGTGTCCGGCCAGTCGAGGGTGCGATAGCTGTCGATGGTTTGGGTGCGGGCGAAGATCGCCTCGGTCACCGACTCGGGCGCGGGACCGCCCGCGGCCACGTTGAACTTGATTCCGAAATCCTCCTCGGGGCCGCCGGGGTTGTGGCTGGCCGAGAGGACGATGCCGCCCTGGGTCTTGTACTTGCGGATGATGCAAGAGGCGGCGGGGGTGGATAGGATGCCGCCCTGGCCCACGAGCACCCGGCTCACGCCGTTGGCGGCGGCCATGCGCAGGATGGTCTGGATGGCTTGGCGGTTGTAAAAGCGCCCATCGCCGCCGACGACCAGGGTCCCACCCTTGAGCTCGGTCTGGGTGTCGAAGATGGCCTGGACGAAGTTTTCCAGGTAGCCGGGCTGCTGGAATACCCGGACCTTTTTGCGCAACCCCGAGGTGCCCGGGCGCTGACCCTCGAACGGCGTGGTGGAGACGACCTTCGGTTCCATGTTCAACCCCTTGAGTCTCGTGTGATTGCCTACATTGATGGCCCGTAGGCCGATAATGCGGTCGCGGCTGACCCTGACCGGTACGGGCCGGGGCCGGTGCGGGGATTGTACCCGCGCCCGGCATGCGACAATACCCGCCCGTAGGGGCTCGGGTGCGCACCCGGCTCCCGTGGAGGCGCTGCCCAGCGCTAAGATCCCACACAAGAAATTTGAGATGCCCTATAGAGGTTGCGAAGCGCCATGACAGTCGAAGCCCATAAGGAAACCCTAGAGTTCAAGGCCGAGGTCAGCCAGGTCCTGGACCTGGTGATCCGATCCCTCTACTCGAACAAGGAGATCTTCCTGCGCGAGCTGATCTCCAACGCCTCGGACGCCGCCGAGAAGCTGCGGTTTGAGTCCCTGTCGGACGACGGGCTCTTCGAGGGGGACGGGAGCCTGCGCATCCGCATCACCGCGGACAAGGACGCCGGGACCCTGACGGTCTCGGACAACGGGATCGGGATGAGCCGCCAGGAGGTGATCGACACCATCGGCAGCATCGCGAGCTCCGGGACTCGCCGCTTCTTCGAGAGCCTGACCGGCGACCAGTCCAAGGACAGCCAGCTCATCGGCCAGTTCGGGGTCGGCTTCTACTCCGCCTTCATCGTCGCGGACAAGGTGACCCTGGTCTCGCGCCGGGCTGGCCTGGGGCCCGAGCATGGAGTGCGCTGGGAGTCCGACGGCCGCGGCAGCTTCAGCCTGGAGACCATCGAGAAGGCCGGTCGCGGGACCGCCGTGACCCTGCATCTCAAGGCAGACGAGGAGGAGTTTCTGGACAGCTGGCGGCTGCGCTCCATCATCGGCAAGTTCTCTGACCACATCGCGCTGCCGGTGGAGATGCAGAAGGAGCACTACGGGGACGAGAAGGAGCAACCGGCCGATTCAGATCAGGGGCCTGAATGGGAGCAGGTGAACCGCGGCACGGCCCTCTGGATGCGCAATAAGTCAGACATCAAAGAAGAGGAATATCAGGAGTTTTACAAGCACATCTCCCACGACTTCGAGGAGCCCCTGGCCCATGTTCACAACCGGGTGGAGGGCACCAACGAGTACACCACCCTGCTCTTCGTGCCCAAGCGCGCCCCCTGGGACCTGTGGGACCGGGAGCAGAGGCACGGGGTCAAGCTCTACGTGCGCCGGGTCTTCATCATGGACGAGGCGGACAAGCTCATGCCCCACTACCTGCGCTTCGTCAAGGGTGTGGTGGATTCCGACGACCTGCCGCTGAACGTCTCCCGGGAGCTTCTCCAGCACAATCGCAAGATCGACACCATCCGTCAGGCCAACATCAAGCGGGTCCTGGGTCTCCTGGAGAC
>JBGSUY010000771.1:0-4962 GCA_041753195.1 Chromatiaceae bacterium | reverse complement strand
CGATTGGACCAGCTACGCCTCTGGCGTTGACCTGCCACCTTTAGGTGGCGCAAGAACCGCGGGGACGCGTGAGCGTCCCCGTTAGCCGCTTTGAGCGGCTCACGAATTCAAGGCCCCCGGCTTTGCCGGGGGATTGTTACTTCAGGCGGCGCCCGGACAGGGGTTAACGGGCGAGATCAGGTCGTCTGAGGGTACCGGTGATCACCACCCGGTCGAAGCACGACAGCACCCCGGAAATCTCGCTTTGATGCCGTTCAACGAAGGGGTTCATCGCCGTACCTCCACCGTCCGGGACCTACCGACAACCATAGACCGTCGGCCCTGTTTGGTTCCGGCTTTGCCGGGTTAGGGGAAAGAAACTGCCAACAGAGGCGTGACTCGGGGGGCCCTTGGGTGAGGGTGCGCCCTCGGGCGCAGTTCCCTGGGAGGAAGGGGCAATCGGCATGGGCGCTCCCAGCGGCCAGCAAGCCAAGTCGATTCGTTGCCGGTCCACCTTGCGGAGAGGCGTGGTATGGCGGCAGTGTCCGCCATCGCCTGGTCCGGAACGTCGTCGGTCGCGTTACCGGTTGCCCGCAGCTAGCACGGCGGTTACCCGAGCAAGCCCCGCGACCACCCGTGCCGTGCGATCATAGTCAACGCGGTCCGGGGTATCGCCCGCGCCGTGGTAGTGGGGGTAGCGGTAGAACGCGGTGTCGGTCACCATGATCGCGGGGTAGCCCGCTTGCCAGAAGGACCAGTGGCCCGACCACCCGACACCGGGTAGGTTCTCGGGAACGGCCGCGCCCTCCGCGGGGAAGGCCGTCGATCTCCGCCGCCTGGGTGCTCCCCCGCCGCTCGGCGAGGATGTTGCGAACCGTCCCTCCGCGGCTCTCGAAGGGCTCGTCAGTGGGCGCGTATCCCAGCTCGGTGAGCGTTCCCTCGATGTAGCTCGCCGCCGCGAGAAGCGCGGGGAAGTGCCAGAGGTTTCGCTCGCCGATGTCTCCAGCCAGGGTCTGCACATGAGTGGCCAGGCGGTCGCGGATCCGCGCCTCCTCGGCGCTGAGTGGTGCGAGGGGGTCGCGGGAGGTCTGGCCGGGCATCTTGAAAATGTAAATCAAGGCCGTCAAGAGGAGGGTGCTGCTCAGTACGCCCAAGAAGAGAATGGCTTTCCCCCAGCGGCGCCGACCCTTCAACACCAATCCCATGGGCTATCCTGCTGGCTCCTGGGTCGGTGGGCTTGGGATGTCCCAGCCCCGAGGGTCACGGAGCTCTGAGACCAGCCCCTGTTCGTCCTCGTCGTTGCCAATCCCTGGGCCCCAAGTGCGGCCGGGTGGCGCGAACGGTGGAGAATCAACCGCGTGCTCTTCGCGCGCGGCCGAGCACCGTCGAGACCCGGGCGAATGCGTTCGGCAACCGGGGCGGGGCGGCAAGCCAGCCGAGGGCCACGCCGCCCGTGTTCGCCGCCATGTCGACGAAGGACAGCGAGCGATACCCCACGAGGCCCTGGGCGAGCTCCAGCGCGATCCCCAAGGCGACGAGCAGCAAGGCCGTGCCCCGTCGTTTCGCTCGATCGGTTAGCACCTGGGCAAACCACAGCATCAGGCTGGCGTAGGCGACGAGGTGTTGCACCTTGTCGCCCCCCTCGAAGTCGATAGCCGGCGGGTTGGGGACCAATGAGAAATAGGTGACGACGGCGACGCCGAGCCAGCCGGCGCCGAGCCACAGGGTTCGAAGGGAAATGCTATCGAGCACCGGCTTTACTTCGATCGACGAATCGCTGATTCCCAGACAACCTGACATCCGCGGCGAACTCGAATATGGAAGAGATCAATGTCACCCAAGCCGCCCGCAACCTTTCCGAGCTATTAAACCGGGTCGCCTATCAGGGCGCCAGCTTCGAGCTGACCCGTGGCGGTAAGCGCATCGCGCGTCTGGTGCCACCAGGTCCGCCAAAGGAGGTCAAGGTCAGCGATCTCAACGCGCTCTTTGACCGCCTTCCGCGGTTCGACCCAAACGACATCGACGCCTTCGAGCGCGACATCGGCGAGAGCGACTCCGCCTTGGGCGCGGACCAGGACGATTGGGTTTGATGGCGAGGCAGCGATGGGATTGGTTTCCGTCGCGTACCCGGGCTCGCCGTCGTCCCATTTCCCAGAGACCCCTGACCGAAGGCCCTGACGGTGCCCGTCGGCCCCACCTGTGCGAATGAGAGGATGGGGCCCCAGGGGAGAGGCCCCTGAACATCCAGGAATCGGACTGAGACCTGCCCAGGCTTCTTCTGGATCCCGGACCCTGGTCCGGATGGCGAGACCTTTACGGGATTAGGCCGGCGATTGGAGTTACCACCTCGACCAGGGCCGTGCGGCCCTGGACCCGCCAGCGGACCTCCAGGTCATAGAGTCGCAGGGCGAAGTGCTCCCGCTCCGGATAGCGGTCCATGTAGCCGGGTCTCGGGTCCTGGGCCAAGACCTGGGCGATCAGCTCACGTAGCCGCAGGTTCCTCTCGTGGTCAATCGCGGCGACCGCCTGCTCCGCCTCGGGGCTGAAGGCGACCGTCCAATCGGCTATCGGCCCTTCTTGGGCGAACCCCGAGCGTGCCCCGGGGATGGCGTCCGCATAGGGCACATAGGGCTTGATGTCCAGCACCGGGGTGCCGTCGAGGAGATCGGCGCCGCGCAGGCGCAGGACGAGGCCCTCGGGCCCCCGCTCGATCCCCCGATGCTCCACCGCCGAGAGCCCTATGCAGTTGGGTCTGTAGGGGGCGCGGCTGGCGAAGACACCGACGCGCTCTCGCCCCCCGAGCCGAGGCGGCCGCACCGTGGGCCTCCAGCCGGCCTGCGGGCAGTCGTCGTGGAAGACGAAGAGGAGCCACACATGGGAGAAGCCCTCGATCCCCTTGAAGGCCTCTTCCCGGTCATAGGGGGGCAGCAGCATCAGCCGGGACTCCGCCGCGGTCACCAGCCCCGGCTGGCGGGGGATGCCGAATCGGTCGGTGAAGGGCGAGCGGAGGATGCCGATGGGCGTGAAGCGAAACTCCATCGGCACCTCCACCCGGCCACAAGGCCGCTCAAACCATGACCCCTGGCGAGAAGCTGTAGCTGTCCAGGATGCTGACGTAGTTGGCCCGCTCGAATTCCGCCGGGTTGGGGACCGAGAGTGCGCTGACCCGCCCGCGGAAGTCGGCAACGGACTCGAAGCCTTGGCTCTCCATCCAGTCGGAGATACCCTGCTCGATGACCCGGAGATAAGCAGGACCCTTGGCCAGGAGTGCGCTGCACAGATGGACAACGTCGGCCCCGGCGAGCAAGAGCTTGATGGCGTCCTCCGGAGTGTGGACGCCGCCGGTGGCGCCGAGCGAGAGGCCCTCGATGCGCCCGTAGAGGATGGCGATCCAGCGCATGGCGAGCAGGGCCTCGGCGGAGGTGGAGGGGTGCAGGCTGGGCTGGAGGCGCAGGCTGTCGATGTTGATGTCGGGCTGGTAGAAGCGGTTGAACAGGGCCACCCCGTTGGCCCCGGCGGCGGCCATCTGGGTGACCAGATTGCCGATGGAGCTGAAGGCGGGGGAGAGCTTCACGTTGATGGGGATCTGGATGTGGCCCCGCAGCTCCCGCAGCAGACTGAGATACCGCTCCTCCACCTGGGCCCCGGTCTGGGAAATATCCCCGGCCACGTAATAGACGTTGAGCTCCAGGGCGTTGGCCCCCGCCTGCTCCAAATCCCGTGCGTGGCTGATCCAGCCGCTCGGGGTGACGCCGTTGAGGCTCGCGATCACCGGGATCTCCAGGGCCTCTTTGAGCCTTCGGATGTTCTCCAGATAGAGCGCCAGCGGGCTGTCGAAATCCTGCCAGGCCGGCAGGAATCCGTCGCTGGCCTCGCCGAATCCAATCTCCTGGTGGTGGAGGAAGCGCACCATGGACTCGGACTCGGCGGTAATGGCCTCCTCGAACAGGGACCACATGATGATGGCCGAGGCGCCGTTGTCCTCCAGCTCCCGGGCCAGGTCCAGGCTCTTTGAGAGCGGCGAGGCGGAGGGGACCAGGGGGTTCTTGATGGTGAGTCCGAGGTATTGGGTGGTCAGGTCCACGGCGGTTGCTCCGGGTTGACTGGATGGGGGGGTTGGGCGCGGGGGCGGGGTTCACTCGGCCGGCTTCGGGGCCTCGGGGGTCCCGGCCTTCTGCACCGCCAGGTGCGCCAACTGCTCGTAGAGCTGGAAGCGGGTCTCCACGTGGCGCTGGGCCTGGCGCAGGAAGCGCTCGGCGGCGTCCGGGTGGGTGCGGTTGAGCACATTGAAGCGGGTCTCGGTGCTGATGAAGTCCCGGTAGGGGATGCTCGGGGCCTTGCTGTCGATGTGCAGGGGGTTCTCGCCCTTCGCCAGGCGCCGGGGGTCGTAGCGGTAGAGGGCCCAGTGGCCGGAGCTGACCGCCAGGTCCTGCTGGCGCAGGTTGTTCGAGAGGTCCACTCCGTGGGCGATGCAGGGGGAGTAGCAGATCAGCACCGAGGGTCCCGGGTAGCTCTCCGCCTCCAGGAAGGCACGGACCGTCTGGACGTCCTTGGCCCCGAAGGCGACGGAGGCCACGTAGCAGTTCTCGTAGGCCATGGCCATCATCCCCAGGTCCTTCTTGAAGGTGGGCTTGCCGCCGGCGGAGAACTTGGCCACGGCACCCAGCGGCGTGGCCTTGGAGGTCTGACCCCCGGTGTTGGAATAGACCTCGGTGTCGAGTATCAGAAGGTTCACGTCGCGCCCGGAGGCGAGGACATGGTCCACGCCCCCGTAGCCGATGTCATAGGCCCACCCGTCGCCGCCGATGATCCAGACGCTGCGCTTGACGAGCTGCTCGCAGACCCCCGCTAGGGTGCGGGCCTCGGGTAGGTCCAGCGTCGCGAGCTTGGATTTCAGGGCCGCCACCCGCTCCCGCTGCTCATGGATGCCTGCCTCCCCGGACTGGTCCGCTTGGAGCAGGCCGTCCGCCAGGTCCCCGCCGA
>JBGSUY010000770.1:0-8364 GCA_041753195.1 Chromatiaceae bacterium | reverse complement strand
AGCGCGACGAGCGCGCCCATCGGATAGACAAGCGCAGCGTCATTCATGCGCGGCCCCCCGGAGCAGTGCACGTTGACCATCCAGACCCCAAGGTCCGCCGCCGCGGCGCAGGCCGCGGCCACGGTGTTGGGGATATCGTGGAACTTGAGATCCAAGAAGACCTCGAAACCGCGCCGCTGCAAGCGCTGCACGAGACCGGGGCCGCACCGGGTGAATAGCTCCTTACCGACCTTCAGCCGGCATCGGGCGGGATCGAGGCGGGCGACCAGGTCCAGGGCGTCGGCCTCCCCGGGGAAGTCGAGCGCCACGATCAGGCGTGTAGTGGAACTCTCGGACATGGCGTGGCTGATCGGCTGCCCCAAGGGGGTCGTCAGGCGATGCGGGGACCCTCAAGGACCTCGTCGCCGGGGATGCACTCCGGCTGCACCGGCTGCACGGTTCCCCAGCGCTTGCAGCTCGGGCAGTGCCAGTGCAGGGTCCGTGCCTGAAACCCGCAATGTACGCACTGATAGGGCGACTGGCGTGCAAGCAGATAGTGCACCACCTGGTGCACCACGCGATCAGGCTCCAAGCATCCATGCCCTTCGAGCCTGTTCTCGCACTGCAAGGCAAGCAGTCGCTCAAGGGCGGCGAGGTCCACATGGCCCGCCAGGTAACGGGTCAGGGCCTCCATGGCCGCCGGGGCGCCGCGCTCGCGCTCGATGGTCTCTACGAGACGCAACACGAGGGACGGGGACGGATGCCTGGCCGCCAAGGATTCCAATACCGGCGACTCGTCCTGACCGAGGGCGCCCAGAGCCTGGACCAGCTCGGGCAGGATCTCCGGCAGGTAGGGCGCGCCCCGATCCGCCACCCGCAGGAAGAGGTCCAGGGCCTGTTGGGGCTCACCGGACTCGAGGGCCATCTGACCCTCCAGCATGGTGGCGCGAACGCCGCCCGGGTCGGACTGCTGGGCCCGCGTCAGGTGCTTGCGCGCCTTGTCCGGGTCTCCGGCGCGGCGCGCCTCCTCCGCCAGCTCGCAGTGGTAGTGGGCGATCTCCACGCCCATGGGCCGGTCGGTCAGGGGTTTGAGTCGCTCCGCGACCTCCAGGCACTTCACCCAGTCCCGCTCCTGCTGGTAGATGTCGATCAGGCCGCGCAGGGCATGCTCGCGATGGACATCGTGCTCGATGACCTCTTGGAACAGCAGCTCGGCCCTGTCCAGCAGCCCTGCCCCCATGTAGTCCTGGGCGAGCTCGAACAGCGCGAAGCCCCGTTGCTCCCGACTCAGGTCGTCCCGAGCAATCAGGTTCTGGTGGATGCGGATGGCCCTGTCCACCTCCCCCCGTCGCCGAAACAGGCCGCCGAGCGCCAAATGGATCTCGGCGGCGTCGCCGTCCGCCTCCGCCAGCTCGACGAAGACGTCGATGGCCTTGTCCGGCTGCTCGTTCAGTAGGTAATTGATGCCCCGAAACAGGGCGGGTGCGGCGCCCGATGAGCCGGTGCGGCGCGGCACGGCGTCACGCCGGGCAAGCCACCACCCTGAGGCCGCGGCCAGAGGCAACAAGAGGAAGAGTAGCTCTAACACGGCGACTCAACGCGTCGCGCGGCCAAAGACCGCGGACCCCAATTCCGACAGGTCTTCGCGCGGCCGGGAACGAACTTGGATGATCGGGACACTCCCGAATGATACCGGAGTTGGACGATGACCCGCACGGCAAGAGGCGCCGGTGTCGGCGCAGGGGGCGCAATCAGCGCGCAAAAAAGCCCAGCGTCTTTGTCGCACGCTGGGCTTTTATTGCTGGTAGCGGGGGCAGGATTTGAACCTACGACCTTCGGGTTATGAGCCCGACGAGCTGCCAGACTGCTCCACCCCGCAACTGAGACCCGAACTATAGCCCATGGGGGCAGCGGGCGCAACGCCGGATTTTTGCAGCCCGCGATTGGACTCCCCGGCGACGCATGACCCTCACCGCGCCTTGGCTTGGCCGCGGATTGCTCGCCGGCGCCTACCAAGGCAATCGGGCACTTTGGGGTGAGTGCCTCCGACGTCACCAGTCGAACCGATTCGCCTCGCGCCGTCCCGTCAAGGAGTCGGTGCAAAGTCTTGTAGGTACGGGTTGTCGGCGCGGCGCTCGATGTGGACGTAGGGCCGATTGGCGGCCTTGTGGCAGGTGTTGCAGGCGCCGATCAGGCCCCCGTAGGCGAGGTCGACCCGCGACTGATCGCCTACCTCGACCGCGCTCTCCAGTGTCTCGAAGGCAGGTACCAGGTTGGCCTTGACCAGATTGCCGATCTCGATCCCGTCCGCCGCCTGAATCGCCTCCAGGTGCTCGATAACCTCCTCCACCTCGTGGACATAATAGCCCTGGAGGGCGCGATTCTGGGCGGCGACCGCCAGCCCCAACTTGTGGGTGTAGTACTGGAGGCGCCCCATCCAGGTGACCAGTTCTGGCTCGTCACCCGCCAGGGATGTCTGGAGCGGGATCCCCGTGAGGAGCAGGGCCCAAAGCGAGGCGACGACAAGGATCGTGTTGCGTTTCATGCAGTTACTCCTCTGTTGGGACTGCGTCTCAAGGGTCACCCCACGTGACCGGGCTCTAAGCTCCCGTCCTACAGGGTCTTCAGGTGCTCGATCAGTGCGCGCCGCTCCTCGACATCGAGCTTATCGCCGAAGTCGTGCCCGCCGTTTCCGTAGCCCTTTTGGGTGGTGTCATAGATCCGGTTGCGGGCCTCCCAGCTCATGGCGCCGGCCTTGCCTTCGCTCAAAGTCCGGTAGCGCCATCCAACCTGCTCCGAATCATAGACCGGTGCCCCGCCCTCTGCCCTCGCGAATTCCCAGAAGGTGGGCCTCTTGGGGCTTTCCAGCAGGTCGGCGAGGGTCGGCACCGAGTCGTTGTGCAGATAAGGGGCAGTGGCCCAGACGCCGTCCAGGGGCGGGGCCACATAACCCAGGGCCGGGGCGGCCAGGGCCAGCTCGCCGTAGAAGGAGCGCTGGAACCACTCGAGGAAGCGGTCTGCGTCCGAGTAGCCGGCCCGCGCCAACCCCGGGTCCGTGCCGACCTTGCCTAGGGCGATCACCTTGTTGGGGTAGCGCCAGTCCGCGTCGTAGGTCCCGTGACAGGTCTTGCAGTTGGCCTGGAACAGGCGGTAACCCCGATCAGCCAGGGGGCGATCGACGGGGTAGGGGTACCTCGGCGGCTCCAGGCTGGCCAGGTAGGCCCGGACGTCCACGAACCAGGCATCCATGGCCCGAGCCTCCTCGACGGTATCGGTGCAGGTGGTGGAGGCGAGCATCAGGTAGCGCACGTGATCCCCCCGGCCCTCGCCGTTGTAGAACAGGGCGTGCTTCTTTCGCATGTTCCACCAAGGGGGTACGCCCACGGGCAGGGGCCGCTCCGGGGGCGGGTCCATCAGTGGGCGCTCGGACCAGGCGAGGGTTTCTGGGTCGCGATGGGCCATGAGGGCCAGGGTCAGGTTGTTGGCGGAGCTCACCCCCATCGTGTCGGTCATCATGTAGTCGGCGATGGCCCCGATGCGATCCGCCCATCGGCGCCATTCGGCGGTCTCCAACCCCCCGTTCACATGGGCCCGCGCGGACTCCACCGCCAACAGAGGATCCCGCGTGAGGTCCAGGAAGGCGTTGCCGAGACCCATGATGAGGTTGCCATCGATGGTCGCGGCGTGGCAGCCGAGGCAGTTGGGGGTCACCAGCTCTATCCCTGATGGGGCAAGGTGGGTGGTGAGGCCGTAGGGCAGCTCGGCGTTTCGACCGGTACGGCCCGGGAGCTGGGGTCCAGGGTCCCGCCCTGCCGCCCCGCGCGCCTTGACATAGGCGCTGTACGGTAGGCCGCAGGTAACCGCGGCCCGATTGAGCAGGGCGTCATATCCCTTGGCCGCATCTCCCGGTCGCTGGGGATAAGCGGGAATTCGGCCGACCTCCGCCTTGCGGACGCCGCCGGGCCCGACGCGATCCCCGGAGTCGCAGCCGGCGATCAGGAGAGGGATGAGTACGAGCGCGAAGGGGGAATGAGCCATCGAAAAACTCGAGAGGCGACCGCTGGGCGGCGGCTAAGGGCGTGGGGGCTTGGTCACGGCCATCAGCTCCACTCGGCCACGCCCGGCGACCGCGGTCCCCCCTCGTCGTCCAGGAGCGCGGCGACATCCGGTCCTTGGCGGTCGGGGGACGCCCACCCTGTCAACCGCGCCCCTTGGCGCGCTCATACTCGGCCAGGGCTTGGGGTAGGAACTTCTGAAGCTCGGCGATCCGGTTATTGTCCAGCGGATGGGTGCTCAGGAACTCCGGGGTACGCCCCCCGCTCTTGGCGTTGTAGGCCTGGAAGCGTTGCCAGAAGGCGATTGCCTGCCGCGGGTCGAACCCCGCTCTCGCCATATACAGGAGGCCGATGCGATCCGCCTCCAGCTCCTGGGTGCGGGAGTAGGGCAGCATCACCCCGACCTGGGCGCCGATCCCGTAGGCTTGCATGGCCAGGTCCTGAGTCACGCCCCCATAGCCCGAGGCACCGAGCGCAGCGGACAGTAGGCCGCCGCCCACCTGCACCGCCAAGCCCTGGGACATCCGCTCCGCCCCGTGGCGCGCCGCGGCGTGGGCGACCTCATGCCCGATCACGGTGGCCAGACCCGCCTCGTCCTTGGTGATGGGCAGGATGCCCGTATAGATCCCAACCTTGCCCCCCGGCAGCGCGAAGGCGTTGGGCTGCTTGGGATCGTCGAAGAGCACGAACTCCCAGCGTGCATTGGGCAGCTTGGCCACCCGGGCAATGCGCTTGCCCACGGATTGAAGCTGGGCGTTCTTCTTGGGATCCCGTGAGATTGGAGTCTCCGACTTAATCTCCTGGAAGGCCTGCAGACCCAGTTTGGCCTCCTGGGCCGAATCGACCAGCAACAATTGGCTGCGCCCGGTCTCGGGTGCCGTGGCACAGCCTGACAGGGTGGCTCCCAGCAGGCAGGCTGCCCCGAGGCGCGCGGCAAGGCGGAAAAGATGACGCGATGGCATGTCACGGTTCTCCCTGGCCCGGCGACGACGGATCCGGGCGATTTGAGATGATGCATGGGACGAGGTACCGGCGTCTAAGGTGGGGGCGCGGGGGCCTGCCCCACAGCGGCGCGACACGACCCCTGTGGCAGGATTCCTTGACCCAAGCCCCCGTTCCAGCAGACGGGCGTAGTAGACTGGCCACGCAACGAGAGCGAGGATTCCCTCAGCAGGTCGCGACAACAGATCGCGTCGGGGCAGCCCCACCGCCGACTATGGAGACCGCCTTCATGCTCCACATCCCCCTGGAATCCCTGTGCTACCTCATCTCCAAGGCCCGGGAGTTCCAGGCCAAGGAGGAGGTGGTGATCCCCCAGACCCCCTCGAGCCCGTCCGACGACTGGGCTCTCCAATGCCTCGCCGATCACAGTGGCGACTACAGCCTGACCGAGCTGGTGGAAGCCATCGGCGAGATGAACCAGCGTCAGCGCGCTGAGCTGATCGCACTCATGTGGGTGGGCCGCGGCGACTACGATATTGAGGACTGGGAGACCGCGGTGGACGACGCCATCGGCGATCATTCGGTACGGGCCGCCCAGTATCTGCTCGCCCACCCAATGGTCTCCGACGACCTCGAGGAGGGGCTGATCGCTCACGGCTACTCCTGCGACGACTGAGGTCCGAGGTCGACCGCCGGGACCCCGGGGCTAGAGCCCCTTGAGCCCCAGCACGTCCTGCATGTCGTAGAACCCCGCCTCGCGGGCGGCGATCCAAGCCGCGGCCCGCACCGCTCCCCGGGCGAAGGTCATGCGGCTGCTAGCCTTGTGGGCGATCTCCACCCGCTCCCCTTCGCCCGCGAACCAGACGCTGTGCTCCCCGACGATGTCCCCGGCGCGGATGGTCTCGAAACCGATGGTCCGCCGCTCCCGGGGTCCGGTGTGACCCTCCCGTCCGTAGACGGCCACCTCCCCGAGGTCCCGTCCGAGGGCCGCCGCCACCACCTCCCCCATGCGCAACGCCGTGCCGGACGGGGCGTCCACCTTATGGCGATGGTGGGCCTCGATGATCTCCACGTCCACCTCGTCCCCCAGGACCCGGGCGGCGATGTCCAGGAGCTTGAGACAGAGGTTCACGCCGACGCTCATGTTGGGGGCGCATACGATACCGATAGCCACGCCGGCGGCGGAAACGGCGGCACGCTGATCCGCATCCAGCCCGGTGGTGCCGATCACCATCGCCTTTCCGGCGGAGCGGCAGAGTGCCAGATGGTCCAGGGTCGCGGCCGGAGCGGTGAAGTCGATCAGCACATCGAAGGCGTCGATCGCCGTGCCCAGGTCCCCGGTCAGGGTCACCCCCCCAGCCGGCCCAGCCCTGCCAGCTCCCCCGCGTCCGCCCCGATCAGGCTGGAGCCGGGCCGCTCCGACGCCGCGCCTAGGAGCAGCCCCGGGGTCTCGGTGATCGCCTGGACCAGGGTACGCCCCATGCGGCCGCCGACGCCGGCCACCGCGATTCGAATTGCGCTCATGCTCGATGTCCTCTTTCGTCAGGATCTAGATGTTTGGCGGAGGGCGTTGCGCCACCCGGCAGTAGGCGCCGGTCGCGGTCTCAGGCGGCCCTGATGCAGTGCACGATCCGGGCCGTCCCCAACCGCGTCTCCCCCGGATAGGCCCGAGCGCACTCGGGCAGGGCCTCGGGGCAACGGGGATGGAAGTGACAGCCGGCAGGCGGGTCCGCTGGAGAGGGCAGGTCGCCCTCGAGACGGATCACCGCGCGGCGCTTGGCCTGGTCCACCACCGGGACCGCCGAGAGCAGGGCGCGGGTGTAGGGGTGTCTCGGATCGTCCAGGATCTGTTCCACGGGTCCCCGCTCCACCACCCGCCCGAGATACATCACCGCCACCTCATGGGCCAGATAGGACACCACCGAGAGGTTGTGGGTGATGAAGAGATAGGCGATGCCGAGCCGCTCCTGGAGGTCCTTCAATAGGTTCAGGATCTGCGCCTGGACCGAGACGTCCAGGGCGCTGGTTGGCTCGTCGCACACGATCAACCGCGGCTCCACCGCCAGGGCCCGCGCGATGCAGATGCGCTGGCGCTGTCCCCCGGAGAACTCGTGGGGGTAGCGGTCCGCGGACTCGGGGCTGAGCCCGACCAGGTCCAGGAGCCCTGCCACCCGGCGCAGACGGCCGGCGCGGGTCCGCTCGAGTCCCAAGGCCTGTAGGCCCTCCCCGACGATATCCCCGACCAACATGCGTGGGTTCATGGAGGCGAAGGGGTCCTGGAAGATGATCTGCAAGTCCTTGCGGAAGGGTTGCATGCGACGGTGCCCGAGGCTCCTGAGCTCCCGGCCCCGGTAGCGTACCGAGCCGCCGGTGGGGGGGATGAGCTGGAGCAAGCCCTTGCCGGCAGTCGTCTTGCCGCAGCCGGACTCGCCCACCAGGGCCAGGGTGCGGCCCGCCTCCAGACTGAGACTGACCCCGTCCACCGCCCGCACCTGGCCCACCACCCGCCGGAAGACCCCGCGCTGGATCGGGAAGTGGACCTGAAGGTTGCGCACCTCCAGCAGCGCTTGTGCGGCACCCGGGTCGGGGTCGGTTCCGGGCAGGCCGCCGGACCGCTCCGCGACCGCGGGAGGCGAGCTGGGCTCACCCCAGTCCACCCCGGCAGGAGCTCCTGCCCCTCGAGCCTCCTTGGACCACAGATGGCAACGGACGCCGTGCTCGGCCCCCAGGGTGGACCAATCCGGGAGCTGCTCGTGACAACGCGGCATCACAGCCGGACAACGGGGGGCGAAACGGCAGCCCCTGAATGCCTGATCCAGGGGGGGCACCCGGCCGGGGATGACGGCGAGCCGGCCCTGGCGCTTGTCCGCGTCCGGCAGGCTCTCCAGGAGCATGCGGCTGTAGGGGTGGGCGGGAGCGGCGAAGAACTCGGCGATGCCGGCGGTCTCGATGATCTGGCCCGCGTACATGATCGCCAGGCGCTGCGCCGTTTCCGCGACCACCCCCAGGTCGTGGGTGATCAACAACACGGCCATGCCGGTGGAGGTCTGCAGATCCTTGAGCAGGCTGAGGACCTGGGCCTGGATGGTGACGTCGAGGGCGGTGGTGGGCTCGTCCGCGACCAGGAGCTCCGGGTCCCCCGCCAGGGCCATGGCGATCATCACCCGCTGCTTCATCCCCCCCGAGAGCTGGTGCGGGTACTCGCCAACCCGCCGCGCCGGGTCCGGTATGCCCACGGCGTTCAGCAGCTCCAGCACCCGAGCCCCCACCTGGCGGCGTGACCGGCCCGCGTGGACCCGCACCGCCTCGGCGATCTGCTCACCGGCCGTGAGTACCGGGTTCAGGGAGGTTTGAGGCTCCTGGAAGATCATGGCCATGCGTCCGCCCC
>JBGSUY010000769.1:0-2027 GCA_041753195.1 Chromatiaceae bacterium | reverse complement strand
GGGGGTGGCGGCTCGGTCCGGGGCTATCCCTTCCAGTCCATCGGCCCGCGCACCGCCTTCGACCAGCCGGCCGGGGGCGACGGACTCCTGGAGGCATCCCTGGAGCTGCGCCAGCCCCTGGGCCAGCGTTGGGGAATGGTCGCCTTCGCCGACGCCGGGGCGGTGTCGGAGGATGGCATTCCCGGCACCGGTACCTTGTCCTTCGGGCTCGGTCTGGGCGTGCGGTATCAGACCCCGGTGGGGCCAGTGCGGGTCGATATCGCCACGCCGCTTAATCCGGCGAGCGGGGACTCACCGGTCCAGCTCTATATCGGCATCGGACAGGCCTTCTGATCATGGGTGGGCTCCTACGCCAAGCGCTTGATCGGCTCGCCCGTCAACTGGGCTTCGTCCTGCTGGTGCCGGTGTTCGCGTTCGCCGCCCTCCTGCTGGGCGTCAACACGGAGCCGGGGCGCGGGCTGGTGGTCTGGGGGCTTGAGCGGCTCAGCAGCGGTCAGGTGATACTCCAGGGTCTGAGCGGCCGTCTGCCGACGGCCCCTCGGCTCGACCGGCTGGAGCTGCGCGACGAGGACGGCACCTGGCTCGTTATCGAGGATGCCGCCCTGGACCTGGACCCGTGGCGCCTGCTGCGCGCCGAGGTCGCCGTCGCCGACTTGAGCGCCCGTACACTCACCCTGCATCGCCTGCCGAAAGGCGGCGCGGACGGCGCCCCGCCTATCCGACCTCCGCTCCAGGTTCGGCTGGATCGCCTGAACATCGACGACCTGGTCGTAGAGCCAGCCTTCCCGGGGGCGCCACACCTCAGAGTCGAGGGCAACGGGACCTTGGGTGGAACGGGTGGTCTACAAATCCAGGCCGAGGGGAGAACGCCCGGGCGCCCGGACCGCTACCGGCTGGATCTGGCGACCGGGCCCAGTGCCTATCGCCTGGATCTGAGCCTCCGGGAGTCTCCCGGCGGCCTGCTGCCGGCCCTCGCCGGCCCTCTGGGCTGGCGGCTTCTGGCCAACCTCGGGGACTGGCGACTCGAAGCTCAGGCCGAGGGCCCCGCAAGGGCGCTGGCACTCACCGCGGCCCTAAAGGCCGGCACCCTCGAGGCCGAAGCGGAGGGACTGCTCGACCTGGCGGCCAGATCCGCCACCCGCCTGCACCTGAAGGCACAGGTACCCGCCATGGCCATGGCCCCGGCGGGTGGGCCCCAGGTCGGCTGGCGCGCGCTGGCGCTTGAGGGAGACCTCAGCGGACCCTGGGACGCCCCCCAAGGCCAGGTGCGGGTCGAGCTGCAGGGGCTGACGAGGGGGGATCTGAGTCTCGATCGGCTCGCCTTGAGGGCGGAGGGCGACCGACAAGGGCTGCGCCTAGCGGGGGAACTGCAGGGGCTCCAGACGCCCCGGAACCTGCCCGAGTCGGCCCGGCGGGACGCACTGCGCATCACCGGACAGGTCGATCTCGGGAAGCCGGCTCGACCCTTTTCGCTCGACCTCAACCATCCGCTCCTCATGTTGACCGGCGCGGGGCAATTGCGGCCCGCCTCCGCACGCGCCAGCCTGCAGCTTCCCGACCTCGCCACCCTAGGGACCCTGGCCGATTTGCCCCTGGCCGGCAGCGCCCACCTGGATCTCGCCGGGAGCCTCGACGGTGAGCCCAGCCTGGAGGCGAGCGGCAAGGTGAAGGTCACCCAGGCGCCGAACCCCCTCCCCCGTCTCCTGGGTCCGCAGGCCCAGCTGGCGCTGGCCGCCCGTCAGGACGGTGACGCCTGGCGGCTGGACTCCGGGAAGATCGAAGGGGCCGGGATCAAGCTCGACGTCCAGGGCTCCGCCAGCCGGGACCGGCTTGCGCTGGGTTGGGCCCTCAACCTGTCCGACCTGGGTGCACTGGCGACCGGCTGGTCTGGGCGCTTTGAGGCCCAAGGCGGTATCGCCGGTCCACCAGCAGCACTCGACCTGGTAGCGGACCTGAGCGCCGTCGGGGCCCATGGCCGCCTGGGCGCCGGCCACCTCAAGGGACGACTCAGTGCCGGCCTTGCCGAG
>JBGSUY010000768.1:0-12550 GCA_041753195.1 Chromatiaceae bacterium | reverse complement strand
CTCCGGCAGGAAGCGCTCGGCGAAGGGGCTGCCGATGGCCTCCTGCCGCTCCAGCCCGAAGACCCGCACGGCGGCCGGATTGATCTCGATGATCCGGCCCTGATGATCCAGGGTGACGATAGAATCCAGAGAGGCCTCCATCATGGCCGCCTTCAGCGCCTCGCTCTCGCGCATCTCCGCTTGGTGCCGGCGGTTCATCTCCTCCCGCGCCTTGAGGACCAGTTGGGTGAAGTGCTGGATCCACTCCTCCAGCAGCAGCAGTTGGTTGCCCTCCCGGTGGAAGCCTGGCTCCGGGATCCCCAGGGCCCGTTGGGAAAACCGGGTCATGCGCTTCAGGACCCGGTTCAGCCGCGCCGAGACCAGGTAGATGACCCCAGTGAACACCAGGATGAAGGCCAGGGCCGCATAGAAGCGCTGGCGCCGCTCGAAGATGCGCACGTGGCGAGACATGCGCTCCACGCTGGCGTGGGTCACGAAGGTGGCGAAGAGCAGGTTGGAATCCGCCCCCTCGTAGCCGGGGAGCGACTGGGAGGTCACCAGGAAGCCCTCGTCCCACATATCGAGCGTAGTGCCAGGGATCAGCGTATCCGGGTCCAGACTCGCCACGATCCGCTGGTCGTCCCCATCCACGAGGGCCACCGCCGCCCGGTTTGGGTCGATGCCCCGTTGCGAGGCGACCAGGAAGCCGTCGTCGATGGGCACCAGCACCACCAGGTGCCCCATGGGATAGCCCCCGGAGTCCTCCACGGCGTCGCTCACCAGCAGGTAGAGGCCGTCATCCAGGCGCACCGGGACAGTGCGCACCTCGCTGGCGTCGAGGAACTGGGAGCGAACGGTCACCGCCAGCTCTCGCGGCAGGGGCGCGCTGCCGGCCTGGAAGGCCTCCCGCACCCGACCCCGTTTGTCCGCCAGCAGCACGTGGCTGGGGGCGCGCAGGGTGGCCCGGGCGAAAAAATCCGGGAGCCAGTAGGGCCGGAACTCCTGGTAGACCACCGGCTCCCCCGCGGTCTCCTCCGCCCAGAAGAGGGGCTCCAAATACTCCGACAGTCGCCGGTGATTGGCGAGCAGGCGGGTCGTCAAGCTGTAGGCGGCCAGATAGCGGTCGAAGCGAACCAGGCTCTCGCGCGCCTGAAGATCGAGCTGGGCCTGAAGTTCCTGGCTGAAGATCTTCCCCACCTGCCGGCTCTGCACCTGATCCAGGATGCCCCAGACGCCGAGGCCGGCGGCGAATCCGAACAGGATCGCGATCACCGGCATGGGCACCTGCCGCAGCAGGCGGTAGAAGAAGGACTTGGTCGCGCTGGAGCTCAAGGTGGCGGTTTCGCTGGGGACGGCCCCGTCAGTCTAACCAAAACCTCAAGGTGCTTCGACGCGACTGGCAGTTGAGGACCGGACCCGGGGACCAATCGACCAGCGTGGCGCTGCGGCGTGCCAGGGGCGAGAATGGCGTCCCAGATCCACTGCACGCACGCGAATCCCTTATGGGCACGACCATCGAGGCCCCCTCGCTCCTGCGCCGACTCGGGGCGCTCCTCTATGACGGGGTTCTCCTGCTCGGTCTGCTGATGCTGGCGATCCTGCTTCTCATCGCCCCCTATGACCTACTGGCCGCCCGCCCCTATCCCCACGGGGACCTCCTGTATCGGACCCTGCTGCAGGCCTATCTGCTGGCGGTGATCGGGGGCTTCTACGTCTACTTCTGGACCCATGGGGGTCAGACCCTGGGGATGCGCACCTGGCGCTTTCGGGTCCTGCGGGACGACGGGGCGCCCCTGAGGGCCGCGGACGCCCTGCGCCGCTTCGCCTGGGCTGCCTTGAGCCTGGTGCCCGCCGGGCTTGGACTCTGGTGGTGCCTGTTCGACCGCGAGGGGCTCGCCTGGCATGACCGGCGCTCCCGTACCCGCCCAGTCATGCTCCCGCGCTGACCCGGGCATGAAGTCCGCCCACACCAGCGAAATGCGGTACGGATCAGCCCACCAGCCCGATCCAGCGCAGCAGCGGTGGCAGCAACAGGACGGAGGCGCAGGCGCAGAGGGCCATGGCGAGGCCGGATTGGTCTGGTAGGCGTGCCGGTCAGCACCAGGAGTCCGGTCAGCAGGGTCACGGCGATGACCACCGGCTTGAGCCAGCGGCTCTCACCACCCAGCCGGTGGATCCGCAGGGCGATCAGGTAGCACACCAGGGTGAGGCTGAGCCACAGGAGCGGCGAGGCCGCCAGCCAGACCCAGAAGGCCGCCAGTGGGGCCTCGAGCACCTAGGCCTCCGTCGGATGATCCGCGAGGCCCCGCGGTCGGCTCGCCCCGTTGATAGCCACACCGCTGTTCCGCGCCATCGAGCGTCCTGGCGGAAAAGCCCTACTGCACAGCGGAAATTTGCGTAGATTTCGCCTATCTTGTCCTGGTTATCCTGAGGAGCGACTCACGGGGCCCCAGGACAGGATGACGCGGCCGGGGGTCGGGTACTGTATCAACGCTTTGCGCATCTCGGCGGACGGTCGCGGAGGACCCATGCCCCTGATCGACGACTTCGAATCCCGCTACCTGCTCGGGATACCCGCGATGGACCGCTCCCATCGGGAGTTCGTGGACCTAGTCAACCGTATGGACAGAGCCACCGACGCCAACTTTGCCTACCTGTTCACCGACCTGATGCATCATACCCGTGCCCATTTCGCCACCGAAGACGTGCTGATGCGGGCCACCGGCTTTCCAGAGAGCCAGGCCCATCGGGACGAGCACGCGCGGGTGCTCACCGAGATGGAGCACTTCGGTCAGCGACTCGGCCGTGGGCGCCTGGCCCTGGCCCGGGCCCGGGCCTATGTGCGTGAGCAGCTCCCGCCCTGGTTCGAGCGTCATGCCCATCTTATGGACGGCCCCCTGGCCGAGCACCTGCGCTGTACCCAAAGGGTGACCACGGCCGCCTGACCGACGGGTCGTCCCCGGGCGGAAACACCGTCACCGAGCCGAGCCGAGCCGAGCCCAGCCGGTCCGTGCGTGTTGAGCACGGTCCCAAGGATCGGTTGGGGATCCTCGCGCTCTCCTGCCAAGCCCCTGCTAGCACAGGGGTTGTTTACTCCGCATCCGGACATTAGCTGAACAAGACGTAGCGTCATACCAAATTCCGAGGGGACCATGCGCACCACGCTCTCCAGCAACGCGACCCGCCACGCCGAGCGCCGGGATCCCTGGCGTCAGAACCTGGGGGCCGAGGGTCACCGCCCGTCTCCACCTTGGATCCTGATACCGCGCCGCCGCCAGCCGCTGATCTCGGGCGAGCCCACAGACCTCGAGACGGCCTCCGCCGCGGAACAACGGGCCCTTGCCGATGTTTGACCTTGACCTCTACGCCCTCGGACTGGCCTATGCGCTGGCCTTGGGACTGGTGGCGTGGCTGATCCATATCCCACGCAGGGATGCCGGGGTCGCCGATTCCTTCTGGTCCCTCTACTTCCTGGCAATGGCGGCTGTCTATGCCCTCGCGGGGCCCTTGGCGAGCGAGCGGGCCATTCTGGTGCTCTTTCTGGTGACCCTCTGGGCGGCCCGGCTCGGCGCCTTCATCACCCGCCGCAACTGGGGCCAACCCGAGGACCACCGCTATGCGGCCATGCGCGCCGACCATGACCCGGGATTCTGGTGGAAGAGCCTCTACCTTGTATTTGGCCTCCAGGCCATCTTGGCCTGGATCATCTCCCTGCCCCTGCTCGCCGTCATGCTGGGCACCAACCCCCTGGGCTGGTTGGACTACGTGGCCGTGTCTCTCTGGCTCATCGGGCTCTTCTTCGAGGCGGTCGGCGACCAGCAGCTCGCGGACTTCAAGTCCCGGCCCGATAATCAAGGCCGCGTGATGGATCGGGGACTGTGGCGCTACACCCGCCACCCGAACTACTTCGGCGAGGCCTGCGTCTGGTGGGGCTTCTACCTCTTCGCCCTCGCCGCCGGGGGCTGGTGGACCCTCCTCTCCCCACTCCTGGTCACCTGGCTGCTCCTGCGGATCTCCGGGGTGGCCCTGCTGGAGCGGGACATCGGCGAGCGCCGCCCCGCCTACCGCGACTACATCGCCCGCACCAATGCATTCATCCCGGGACCACCCCGACCGACGCGCCGTCAGGAGGCTTGAATGATCCGCCGTAATCCGCTTGCCGCCCTGCTTGTCGCTTTGTTGGCCACGACGAGCACCGCCTTCGCCTCGACCGCCCCGCAAACCCTGCGTTTCAAGGTCTATCTGGACGAATCCCCCATCGGCGAGCACAGCTTCGAGCTGACCGCCGGGGGGGCCGAGAAGCGCGTGGTCTCCCGGGCCCGCTTCGACGTCAACCTGCTGATCTTCACCGCCTACCGCTACCGTCACGAGAGCCAGGAGCAGTGGCGGGACGGCTGCCTGGAGCGTATCCAGTCCACCACCGACGACAATGGCAAGGACTTCCGGGTACAGGGGCAGCGGATCGCCGACGCCCTCAAGCTGGAGGTGAACGGCAAACCCGACCGACTCCCCACCTGCGTCTCCACCTTCGCCTACTGGGAGCCGGACTTCCTCAAGCGCCCGCGCCTGCTCAACCCCCAGACGGGGGAGCTGGTGGACGTGCGTCTCGAGCCCCAGGGGCGGGAGCGCCGGACCTTCCGGGGCAGCGAGGTAAACGCCAAGCGCTACCGGCTCAAGGCCGATGACCTGGACATCACCCTCTGGTACACGGCGGACGGGGACTGGATCGGGCTGGAGAGTGACACCGGCAAGGGGCGGAAGCTCCGGTACGAGCGGGTATGATGCGACGCCTCGACCATTCCAGGCGGGTGGGCCAAGGCGCCCTGGTCCTGCTGATCCTGTTGATGCTGACCGCCTGCGGGGCGGCGGAGCGACGACCCATGGAGACAGTTCCGGACGTTGATCTGGCCCGCTTCATGGGCGACTGGTACGTGATCGCCAACATCCCGACCTTCGTCGAAAAGGGGGCGCACAATGCGGTGGAATCCTACGCGCTCAACCCCGACGGCACCGTCGCCACCACCTTCCGCTTTCGCAAGGACGCCTTCGACGGACCAGAAAAGGTCTACCATCCTAAGGGCTTCGTGATCCCCGGCACTGGAAACGCCCGCTGGGGCATGCAGTTCCTCTGGCCCTTCAAGGGCGACTTCCGCATCATTTGGTTGGAGCCCGACTACGGCATCACCGTCATCGGCCGGGAGAAACGCGACTACGTCTGGATCATGGCCCGCAAGCCGGAGATCCCGGAGGACAAATACCGGGACATCCTCGCCTACCTCGAGCGCGTCGGCTATGACACTAGCCAGGTCGAGCGGGTACCCCAGCTCTGGCCGGGCTAAAGGGACTCAGCCGGGAAGTAGGGGCCGGTCGAGTCCACGAATTGGTAATCCTCGAAGGAAAACCATTCAGCCAAGATCAGGAAAGGTCGAAGCGGTCCGCGTTCATGACCTTGCTCCAGGCAGCCGCGAAGTCCTTAACGAATCGTTCCCCTGCATCGTCCTGTCCGTACACCTCCGCAATCGCGCGGAGCTGCGAGTTCGAGCCGAAGACGAGGTCGACGCGGGTGGCGGTCCACTTCATCTCGCCCGTTGCGCGGTCGCGTCCCTCGAACAGATCCCCGTCTTCCGAGGTCGCCTTCCACTCGGTGCGCATGTCGAGCAGGTTGACGAAGAAGTCGTTGGTGAGAGTCCCGGGGCGCTTGGTGAAGACGCCGCGTTGGGACTGTCCGACATTGGCGTTCAACACGCGCATACCACCGACGAGGACCGTCATCTCGGGCGCGGTCAGGGTCAGGAGCTGCGCCTTGTCGATGAGAAGCTCCTCGGCCGAGACGCTGTTCTTGGCCTTCTGGTAATTGCGGAAGCCGTCGGCGATCGGCTCGAGCACAGCGAAGTTGTCCACATCGGTCTGCTCCTGGGTGGCGTCCGTGCGCCCCGGCGCGAAGGGCACCGCCACGGCCTGTCCGGCGGACTTCGCCGCCTGCTCTACTGCCGCGCAACCGCCGAGCACGATCAGGTCGGCCAGCGAGACCTTCTTGCCGCCGCTCTGAGCCGCGTTGAATGCCTTCTGGACACCCTCGAGGGCCTGCAGCGCCCTCGCCAACTGGGTGGGCTGGTTGGCCTCCCAGTCTTTCTGCGGCGCGAGGCGGATGCGCGCCCCATTGGCCCCACCGCGCTTGTCGGAGCCGCGGAAGGTGGCCGCCGAGGCCCAGGCGGTGGATGCCAGCTCGGGGATGGATAGTCCCGTGGCGAGGACCTTGGCCTTGAGGTCCGCGATATCGGCCGCGTCGATCAGCGGGTGGTCCACCGCCGGGACCGGGTCCTGCCAAATCAGCTCTTCGGCAGGAACCTCCGGGCCGAGATAGCGCGAGCGCGGGCCCATATCGCGGTGGGTCAGCTTGAACCAGGCGCGGGCGAAAGCGTCGGCGAGCTCCTCCGGGTGCTTGTGGAAGTGCCGCGCGATCGGCTCATAGATGGGGTCCGTCCGCATCGCCATGTCCGCGTCCGTCATGATGATCTGAACCCGCTTCGACGGATCGTGGGCGGCCGGTGCCTGGTTGCTGTCGGTCTCCCGCTTCGGCGTCCACTGCCAGGCACCCGCCGGGCTTTTCTCCAGGACCCAATCGTTGCCAAACAACATGTCCAGATAGCTGTTGTCCCACTGCGTCGGGGTCGGTGTCCATGAACCTTCCAGACCGCTGCCGATCTGATCGCCACCCTTGCCGCTGCCATGGCTGCACTTCCAGCCGAGGCCCTGCTGTTCGATGGGGGCCGCCTCGGGGGCAGGGCCGACCAAGGCCGCGTCGCCGGCGCCATGGCACTTCCCGAAGGTGTGGCCGCCGACGGTCAGCGCGACGGTCTCGTAATCGTTCATCGCCATACGCGCGAAGGTCTCCCGTACCTCCCGCCCGGACGCAAGCGGATCTGGTTTGCCGTCTGGTCCCTCCGGGTTCACATAGATCAGGCCCATCTGAACGGCGGCGAGTGGATTCTCGAGATCCCGCTCACCCATATGGCGCTTGTCGGCGAGCCACTCGGTCTCGGAGCCCCAGTAGGTGTCTTCCTCGGGCTCATAAACGTCTGCGCGTCCGCCGCCGAAGCCGAAGGTCTTGAGCCCCATCGACTCGATGCCGCAGTTGCCGGCGAGGATCATAAGGTCGGCCCAGGAGATCTGGTTGCCGTACTTCTGCTTGATCGGCCAGAGGAGCCGGCGCGCCTTGTCGAGGTTCACATTGTCCGGCCAGCTGTTGAGCGGAGCGAAGCGCTGCTGGCCCGAGCCTGCCCCGCCGCGGCCGTCGCCCACGCGGTAGGTGCCCGCCCCGTGCCACGCCATCCGGATGAACATCGGCCCATAGTGACCATAGTCCGCCGGCCACCAGTCCTGGGAGTCGGTCATCAGGGCGTAGAGGTCCTTCTTCACGGCCGCGAGGTCGAGTTTCTTGAACTCCTCGGCGTAGTTGAACGCCGCGCCCAAGGGATTGGAGCTCGGGCAGTTCTGCTGGAGGATCTTCAGATTCAACTGGTTTGGCCACCAGTCCCGATTCGACTTTGCTCCAGTCGTCGTGTGGATGACCGGGCACTTGCCCGCGTTCGTGTCAGTCTTCTCGCTCATTCTGGCCTCCGATCGTGGCTGCAAGTGGAACAGGTCTTTCTGAGTTCGTTCTGAGCTCCTTCTCGGTTGAAGGCGTCCGGGACGCCTGGGATCGCGGAAACAAGGATAGTCCTAGGGGGGGCAAGAGGGACAATGGATTGTTCCGTTCACCAGGATCGTCTGCTCCGATCTAAAATGCCCGGGCGTAACGGGGGCAGCACATTGCATTCTTCACGTGCGTCTTGGGAAGTGCCGAGGGCTGCGGCTGGTTGATCACCGGCGGCCAACCGGCCCCGTCCGCAGTTACCACCAATGCGGAGTCCGCAGCGCTTGCCGGCCTCGTCTATGCCGCGACCTCTAATCCCGGAAACACGAAGCACAAGACATCGAAACTACCAGAAGGAGGACGGGATGAAGCTCTACTACGCCCCAGGCGCCTGCTCGATGGCGGTGCATTGCGTGCTCCGCGAGCTGGGTTACCGCTTTGATTTGGAACGGGTCGATCTGCGCGAGGGGCGGACCACCGCCGGCGCGGACTATTCGATGGTCAATCCCAAAGGCTATGTCCCGGCGCTGGTGCTCGACGACGGGCAGGTGCTGACGGAGGCGGCGGCGATACTCCAGTACCTCGCCGATGCGAGGCCCGAGTCCGGGCTGGTGCCGCCCCCTGGGGACCTGGACCACTACCGGGTCCTGGAGTGGCTGAACTTCACCTCCTCGGAGATCCACAAGACCCTGGGCGCGCTGTTCAATCCCCAACTGCCGCCGGCGTGCCGGGAGGTCTCGCTCGCCCTGTTCGGGCGGCGCTGCGATTGGCTCGCGGGTACCCTGGGCGAGGGGCCCTTCCTGATGGGCGAGCGTTACACCATCGCCGATCCCTATCTGTTCACCGTGCTCAACTGGACATCCGTGCTCTCGGTGGACTTAGGGCCCTGGCCGGCGCTTGAGGCCTATCTGGCGCGGGTCGGGGCGCGCCCGGCGGTGCAGGAGACGCTGCGTGCCGAGGGCCTGATCGGCTGATCCTGTCGCCCGCGGCCCTGTCTTGAGGGAAAACGGGCAGGCGACCCCCCTGCCCCCGGAGCAGCGGATTGCGTTTGAGCAAACCCCAGGTGGCGCGCGGAGGCTATGATGGCCACCTGCCCGGACGACTCCATCGCCGCCTGACGCCATGACCGACGCCGACCCAAGCCCGACCGCGCGCCCCACGCCTGCCCCTACCTTAGGCCGCAGCGGGGCCGGGATCTTCTTCGACGTCCTCACCGACCTGGGTGTGGAGGTCATCTTCGGCCACACCGGCGGGGCCGTGATTCCCCTGCACGTGGAGCTGAACAAGCGGATGCGCCGCACTGGGGTGAGTGAGGGGACGGAGGCCCGGCGGCTGATCCTCTCCTTTTCTGTCCAGTTCCGAGGACGAAGAATCACCAGAGCGGTCCCAGCATAGGATCCATAACATAAATCAGCCCGATGGCCCGGGCGTGGCCGACCCTCTCCTGGTGGTCCTCAAGCGCCTCGCCCGAGCGCTGAGCCCCTCCTCGATGACGAACTTGGTCTCCCCGAGGGTCAGGGTGTTCCCTTCGAGGGCCGTCGACCTATGGGTCCAGAGGTCGCGGATCCGGCACAGTAGGGCCCCGCGGATGTCCCCGTCCAGTCCGCGCAGAGCCTCGAGATCAGAGACGGTCTTCGGCTCCACGAGTGTGCGTGTTAGGTACGCTTGGTCCCCGCTTCAGAGACCCACCAAACCTATCTGCGGGTCCTTCCAATCAAGCAGGGACTGAAACGACCGGGTGGCACCCTTGGCGCTGAAGTCCTGAAACAGGGGCTGAGAGACCTTCAGGTAGCGCCAGATCTCGCCGGTTTCCCGACTGACCTCCTCGCACCAGCGTTCCATGTGCTTGGCCTTAGCGTCTGTGTCCTCGAACTCGCGCCCCTTGGTCTCGATGATCCAGTGCACCGGGCCCGCCTCTGCCTTCTGCACCGCCACGAAGTCCGGATAGTACAGGCGCACGGCACCAGTACCGGAAAGGTACTGGACGTGGAACTGGGTGAACCACTCCGCCAAGGCGGCGAAGCGCTCGATGTCGTCGCAGCCGTCTAGGAAGGCAGCGAACTCCGCCTCGAACGGGTTGTAGCTGGCGACGAGGTTGAAGATGGTCTTCTGCGCGGGTAGGGCCATGCGCCGCCAGGTGAAGCGCGGCGTATCTGACAGCCGATAGGGCTCGCCCTGGAGCTTCACCGGAGTCGCCTCGACCGTGAGCTTTCCGATTTCCCGGGCGAACAGACCCGCGACCGCATCGAGCAGGCCCGAATGGCTCAGCGCCCGGCGCACGCCGGCCTCGTCCAGCTCCACGGTCCCACCGAAGCAGCGCGTGTGCACGTACTCCCGGACCTTCGGATAGACCTCCGCAAACCGCCCGGGTAGCTTGGCCCGCTTCTCAACGCGGTTGGTCAGGGACGACAGCAGGTTCTCCACCGGCGGCAGGTTGTCCGCGTTGAACTCCACCTCGTCGGAGCCGACCTTCACGTCCACGGTGCCGTGGACCAGGTCGATCTGGTTCCTCACCTCCAGGTCCAGGTCCTCCTCCTTCGCCAAGGCCGGCAGGGTCAGCGGGTCCAGGTCGGCCAGCCGAGTGTAGTTGCGGTCGTACAGGGGTGTGGTCTGGGGGATGGCGATGTCCAGGTGGGCACGGTCCGCCAGCGGGAACACCTCCCGCCCCGGCTTTGGCGGGTGCACCGCCGTGGCGATGCCGACACCCTCCTTCTCCAGCTCCCGGATGAAGCTCTCGAAGGCGTTGGTGCCGATCAGCTCCAGGATCTGGTTATTGTCCCGCGGCACCCCGCGCATCAGCCGCAGGCCCCGGCCGATGGCCTGCTCGGGCAGGATAGTCGCCTTGGCGGTGAAGGGCCGCAGACCCAGGATCACGGAGACGTTGCGCACGTCCCAACCCTCTCGCAGCATCAGCACCGAAACGATGGCGCGAATCTGGGAGTGTCCCTCGTCCACCTCGCGGGCCGCCTGTCGGGCGGCGTCCAGGTCCTTTTTGGTGATCTCGCCCGCCTTGTCGGTGTGGATCACCAGCACCCGGTCCTTGCCCTTGAATTCCGGCTCGCGCCGCAGGCGCTCGGCGATGGAGTCCGCGTCCTTTGTGGACTCGGCCATGACGAACAGGAGCGGCTTCTCCCCCACGACGCCGTAATCCTTCACGTGCTCGCGCCAGCGCTCGATGGCAATAGCAATCCACTCGTTGTACACGTCGCCTGCCTCCTCCGAGGCGTACTTGTCCGGGTCGTGCTTGTCAGTCTGGTGGATGATGAGCGGCGTCTTGACGATGCGGTCCTCCACCGCCTGGGCGAGTGGGTAATCCACCACGATCCAGGGGAAGAAGGTCCCGTTCTGATTCTTGGGCGTTGCCGTGAAGTCCAGCCAGGCCGCGAGGCCCGCCGCGCCCTTGCGCTTCAAGTTGTCGTGCAGGGCCAGCAGCGTCTGGCTCCAGGCGAGGTCGTCGTCGTGGACGTGATGGGCCTCGTCGTTCAGCACCATCAGGTTCGGCAGGCGTTTGACCCGTTCCAGCATCGGCGTCGCCGTGTCCAGGCTGGGCTTGGGCGCCTTGCCCAGCAGGGCGGCGACCGGGTTGATCGGACCGGGCGGCGGGCCGTTGTCCTCGTAGATCTGCTGGATGTTGGTCAGGAACAGGTTGCCCTCAGGTCCCGGCTCCCGGGCATCGCCGCGCAGGATCACCTGCAGTCCGAACCGGCTCTTCCACTCCGGCGGGATCATGGGCAGGCCATGGAAGATCCGGGCCGAGTCGAAGTCCTCCCGCAGGCGCTCGTACACGATCACGTTCGGCGCCACGATCAGGAAGTTGTCCGCGTGCCCGCTGCCCGGCTCCAGCCGGCGGTTCAAGTAGCTCCAGGCCACCAGCAGGGCCATGACCACCGTCTTGCCAGAGCCGGTCGCCATCTTGACCGCATAGCGCGCGAGCCCCTCCGGCGGCAGCTCCTGCTCCGCGGTCTTGCCGATCTCGGGGATGTAGCGGCGGACGAAGCGCTGGCCCTTGGAGGAGGTCAGGATATCCAGCTCCAGCAAGTCCGGGCTCTTGAAGTAGCGCTGGATCAGGTCCGCGCAGTCGCCGATGCCCTCCACCTCGAACAGATAGACGACCGTCTCCACCGCCTCCCGCTGGCAGAAGTAGTAGCGAAAGGGCTCTCCCGAGGCGAGCAGGTGATCCTCGTCGAACCAATAGACCAGGAGCCGGCGCGTGGTGTCGGTCGCCCCCGGCCAACCGGCCGAGCGCCAGGCATCCACCGCCGGACGTATCTGATCCACCAGCAAGGTGCGGCTGACCCGGCGGCCCGGGACCTCCGACCAGGCGTCCGCCCCGGTCTTTTCCAGGTGGCTGGTCGGCGGTGCGTAGGGGTCGCGGTCGACGATCTCCGGGAGGTCAAGCTCCAGGACGTTCGCGTGCTCAGTCATGGCGCGGACTCCGCGCTGGCCGGAACATCCTCCGGTATCTCCTCCGGGGGGAGCCACACGACTCGCCCGTCGCGCCACACGGCGATGGGGTTGCCGGCCTGCTTGTGGTCGCGCAGAGCGCCGCGCACCGCGCTGCGCAGGGCCGCCTCGATCCGCCCCGTGTCGGCCAGGATCGCATCGAGGTCCCTTGCCGGTTCGCTCACTAAGTCGCTCATGGGTAGCGCTCCGAGAGTTGATTCCAGACCTGCTCGTCGTGAATCTCTGTCGCTGTGTCAGTGGAGCCCCGAGCGATCAGGCGCGGAGCATCCTCGGTGGCGTTCCCGAACAGCCACCAGCGATCCGCGATCGGGCGATAGAGTCGGAAGAAGTTGTCGAGGCCGCGCTCGTAACGCCGCCGGATCACCGCCTCGGGGACATCGTGCCCGCCCCGCCGCACCCGTTCCGCCACGCGCGCCAAGGCCATCTCGGGGCTGGGCAGCCACAGGAAGGCCAGGTCCAGCTCGAAACCGT
>JBGSUY010000767.1:0-1635 GCA_041753195.1 Chromatiaceae bacterium | reverse complement strand
GGCCGCATGAACGCCTCGGACTGGGCAGGGGGCTTGGCCATGCGGTCTTCGACCTCGCCACAACGCGGTCGGGCACGGCTACGGGAGGCCTGGCTGCAGTGGCGTAACCGTCTCCTCGCGAGCCCGGCCTTCCAGCGCTGGGCCTCGGCCTTTCCTCTGACCCGACCGATTGCCCGCCGGCGCGCCCGCACCCTGTTCGATCTCTGCGCGGGCTTTGTCTATTCACAGATCCTCTCGGCCTGCGTAGAGCTGGACCTCTTCGAGCACCTGGCCGAGGGCCCCTTGGAGCTCGGCGAGCTCGCGCCGCGGCTGGGGCTCTCGGAGGAGCGGGCCCTGCGCCTGCTCAAGTCGGCGGAGAGCCTGTACCTGGTGGAGCGGCTCGGACCCGGGCGCTTTGCCCTGGGGGAGCTCGGCGCCGCCCTCCTCGGCAACGGCGGTGTGGCCGAGATGGTGCGCCACCACGCCATGCTCTATCGGGACCTCGAGGACCCGGTAGGTCTGCTGCGGGGGACTCGCCCCGAAACCGCCCTGGGGGCCTACTGGGCCTATGCGGGCGGTATCCCGGAGGCCCTGGACGGGGAGGGCACCCGCGGCTACACGGACCTGATGGGTGCCTCCCAGGGGCTGATCGCGGGTGACGTGCTCGACGCCTACCCCTTAGGGTCCCACCACCGTCTGCTCGACCTGGGGGGTGGCAACGGGGCCTTCCTGACGGCGGTGGCTGCCCGGTGGCCCCACCTGGGGCTCTGGCTCTTCGACCTGCCCCCGGTGGCGGAGCAGGCCCGAGCCCGCTTCGATCGGGCGGGCCTTGGTGGCCGGGTCCAGGTTTACGGTGGCGACCTCTTCCGGGATCCCCTGCCCAAGGGCGCGGACTGCTGCTCCCTGGTGCGGGTGATTCACGACCACGACGACGACCGGGCGCTCTCCATCCTCAGGGCCGCCCGGGCCGCGTTGCCCCCCGGCGGCGTTCTGCTGCTCGCCGAGCCCATGTCCGACACGCCGGGGGCCCGCCCCATCGGCGAGGCCTATTTCGGCTTCTATCTGCTGGCCATGGGGAGCGGCCGCCCCCGCACCCCCAAGGAGCTGGTGGGCCTGCTGAGCGAGGCCGGATTCAGTCGCAGCCGCCTGGTCGCGACCCGGCGTCCCCTGCTCACCCGCCTGATTGTCGCCTCCGCCTGACGAACCCTGGGCGTTCAATGTCAATAAGAGTTGACATCCAAAACAGTAAGGCTAGACTGACACTAGCTCCTGGTCCCGCCCTTGGGACCTCCCGCCCAGTCCTCGAGTCGCCCTGCGCCTGAGTCCCTGCGAGTGAGCCGCTGAGAGTGAACGCGTGAACACCAGCACCACCGCCGTTGTCTTCGAGCAACCCGGCCACCTGCGGCTCGGCCGGCTCGCCCTCTCGCCCCCGGGCGAGGCGGACCTGGTGGTGGACATCGAGTGGAGCGGGATCAGCACCGGAACCGAGCGCCTGCTTTGGACCGGGCGCATGCCGCCCTTCCCAGGCATGGGTTATCCCCTGGTGCCGGGCTACGAGTCGGTGGGGCGGGTCGTGGAGGCGGGCAAGGACTCCGGCATCGGGATTGGCGAGCGGGTCTTCGTGCCCGGCGCCCGCTGTTTCGGCCCCGTGCGGGG
>JBGSUY010000766.1:0-6001 GCA_041753195.1 Chromatiaceae bacterium | reverse complement strand
GCGGCGCTAGTATCCATCGACGACCTCGCGGACCGGCCGCCTCGCGCGCTCGCGGATGGCGAGCTGCTCGCGCTTGGAAGGCACTCGGTGCGATGGCTCGACGCGCCCCACCTGCCACACGCGTGGGAATGCGGCTTCCTGATGGAGGAACGGACCCGCACCCTGCTGTGCGGTGACCTGTTTACCCAGGGCGGCGCCGACAATCCGGCCATTACCGAGTCGGACATCCTCGGGCCGAGCGAGGCATTCCGTCACCAGATGGACTATTTCTCCCACACGAAGAATGCACGCCCAATGCTGGAGCGATTGGCATCGACGGACCCAACAACGCTCGCATGCATGCACGGCAGCGCTTGGCACGGCGACGGCGCCAAGCTCTTGCGCGCGCTTGCTGATGCGCTGTGTACATGAAAGATGCCCAGCCAGGCGCTACAGCCAATGGTGCCCTCGCCCGCCACGGCCGAGAAAAAATAGGGACAAACAACGCTCTATTTCACAAACCCCTAGCGCCGAAACCCACCGCGTTCGGAAATGCGGCCCGCAGAAGAGCAAGAGCGAAAAGGGCCAGAGCGATTTTCTCTGTCACATGACGAAGCGAGTCGCTGTCGTTTCTAATTGCACCAAGAGGATCATCGTTATGGAATGGGCGAACGTCATCAACAACCCGTATTTGAAGAACCTCCCATTCAAGATCGAGCTCAACAAGTGGGGAAAGATCCTCATGAGCCCCGCGAGCAATAATCATGGGCGCATCCAGTACGAGGTGGGCGCCTATATCGACAAGCATAAGGCGAGCGGCAAGATTATTATGGAGTGCTCCATTCAAACCAGCGACGGGGTCAAGGTCGCGGATGTTGCCTGGGCATCGGATGCGTTTATCGAACATCACGGATACGAGACGCCTTACCTCAGGGCTCCGGAAATCTGCGTGGAGATCACTTCACCGTCAAACTCCAAGGGCGAGATCGAAGAAAAGGTTCAACTTTATCTCGCTCGGGGTGCTGTTGAGGTGTGGGTCGTTGACGATACCGGCAGCATCTCTTTTTACTCTTACGAGGGCCAGATTCCCAAGAGCTTGGAGGTTCAGGGGTAGCCTTCGGCTTCCCCGGCCCTGGTGCTGAAGTCGTTGAGGGTGGACATGCAACTCAACCGGAACGCCGGGGAGCGCCGTTCGACTACCAATCTTCTGCACTTGATCTGGATAAAGGTCTCGTGCCCCTCCGGCCTACGCTTGTGTCGGACCTGTACCCTGGAGCGGGGATCTTGACCCTCGAAGGAGTGTTCGGATGAAAAATTGGTGCCTCTTGCCGTTGCTTCTGAGCAGCCTGGGTCCAGTCGTTGCGGATCCGCCCGAGACCAATCCCCTGGACCTTGGGGTCGCGGAGGTCGAGGCCCTTGGGGCCCTGAATGGACAGGCCCTGGCGTGCCGGGACTTCGCCGGCTCCAAGGCGATCAAGGACCTGATGATCCGGCTTGTCCCCAAGACCCGCCGCTTCGGCATCGTCTTCGAGTCGGCGACCAATGCCGCCTTCCTTGCCCAGAGCCAGTCCCCAGATGCCTGCCCCTCGGAGGTCGAGCGGTCTGCCCGTCTGACCGAGATGGAGGCACGGATGCCGCAGCTGTTCCCATCCCAAGCCGAGCCTCAGCCCGAGGAGGCTAGGCCGTGACCCGCGTCTGGCTGGTACCCCTGCTGCTCTCGCTCGGGCTGACGGGGGCGGCCCTCGGGGACGCGCCGATAGACCAGGCGCCGGCCGAGGCAACCGCACCCCCGAGCGGCCGCTATCTGCTGATGGACCCCAATGGGCGAGCCGTGACCAACCTGGACTTCCCGGGTCAGTTCCAGCTCATCTCCTTCGGCTATACGTATTGTCCCGATATCTGTCCCACCACCCTGGTCAACCAGGCGGCCATCCTGCGCGCCCTGGGTGAGCGCGCCGAGGCGGTCCAGCCGCTGTTCATCACGGTGGATCCGCAACGCGACACGCCCGAGGTCCTGCGGCGCTACACAAGTTATTTCCACTCCAGGATCATCGGGCTCACGGGCTCCCCGGCGTTGATCGCGCGGGCGGCGGAGCATTTCCGGGTGCGCTGCGAGCGGGTCCAGGACCCCGGCGCCCCGGCGGATGCCTACCATGTGGACCATACGGCCGGCATGTATCTGCTGGGCCCGGATGGCAGCTACATCCGCCGATTCGCCTACGAGACCCCGGCCGCCAAGATCGCCGAGCGGCTCGGCGCCTTGCTGGACGAAGAGGGTTTCGCAACAGGGGCGCCAGCGGCTCAGGTGCCATAGGCGCCATGCGCATGTCTTTGACGCAACAGTGTGTTGTGACGTTCGGCTCTCACCCCAACCCCTCTCCCCGCTGGGGCGAGGGGCTGTCGCGATACCTTTGGGATGAGAGGGGGACGGCGGCGGCCCGGTGAGGCCGGGGCCAGCCCAGGATCACCCGAGACGACCGCCCTCGATGACGGGAAGCAGCCAGTAGTGCAGCCCGGCGCCTCGGAAGACAAGACCCAGGTCGTCGAGGATGGCCCGGGCGGTCTCCTGAGGCAGTTGGATCAGGAACAGGACTCGGCGGCTGCGGCCGGCCACCTGCTCCGCTAGGGTCATGGAATGCTCTGAGGAGCCGTGCCCCGACACCGGCATGCTGGTGAAGCCGGGCACGTCCTCCCGCTCCAAGAGCCATTCCGCGAGCGCCTCCGCCACCTCCGGCGGGGCGATCAGGTTCAGGACCTGGACCTGTCCGAGCGCGGTGTCGCTGCCGCTCATTGCCCCTGCCCTCCGTCGCTCGTCACAGCGCTGGATGCCCCGCCGAAGCGCTGGTAGAGGATGGGCAGCAGGATCAAGGTGAGCGAAGTGGATGACACCAGACCGCCGATCACCACGATGGCCAGGGGCCGCTGGATCTCGGACCCGGGCCCGGTGGCGAACAGCAGCGGGATCAGGCCGAAGGCGGCGATGTTGGCCGTCATCAGCACGGGGCGCAGCCGCCGCTCGGCCCCCTGGGTGACCACCTCCCACATGGGCCGCCCGAGTGACTGAAGCTGGTTGAAATAGGTCACCATCACCACCCCGTTGAGCACCGCGATACCCAGCAGGGCGATGAATCCGACCGAGGCCGGCACCGACAGATACTCGCCGGTGATGGCCAGCGCAACCACCCCGCCGATCAGGGCGAAAGGTACATTCGAGAGCACCAGCAGGGCCTGCTTGACCGAGCCGAAGGTGGAGAAGAGCACCAGAAAGATGAGCCCCAGGGCTACCGGCACCACTAGGGCCAGGCGAGCCGCGGCGCGCTGCTGGTTCTCGAACTCGCCGCCCCATTCGAGCAGGTAACCAGTGGGCAATTGCACCTGGGCCGCGACCTTGGCCTTGGCCTCCTCCACGAACCCCACCAGGTCCCGTCCGCTCACATTGGCGATGGCCACGGCCATGCGGTTACCCCGCTCCCTTGAGAGGGCCACTGGGCCCTCGATGCGCTCCACACGCACCAGGTTCGTCAGTGGCACGGAGCGCCCGTCGGGCAGGGCCACCTGGAGCCCGCTGAAACGCGAGGGGGAGTGGCGCAGGGCCTCGGGCCCGCGGATCACCAGGGGGCGGCGCTTGCCCTCCCGGTACACGGTGCCTACCGGCATACCCTCGATCTGGGCGCGTAGCAGGGCCGCCAGCGCGTCGCCGTCGATCCCTAAGCGACCGGCCTCGAGCCGGTCCACCACCAGGTTCAAATACTGGGCCCCGTCGTTGCGCGGGGTGTAGACATCCTGGGCCCCCGCGATACCTTCCAGGACCGCCACTACCGACTCGGCCGTCCGGTTGAGCTGATCCTGATCGGCCCCGAAGATCTTCACCGCCAGGTCGCCGCGCACCCCGGTGAGCATCTCCGACACCCGCATCTCGATCGGCTGGGTGAAGGCATAGTCCACGCCCGGGAAGCGCTCCAGCACGCTGCGGATGCGCTCGGTGAGCGCCTCCTTGTCCCGCACCGTCCACTGCTCCCGGGGCTTCAAGACCAGGAAGCTGTCGGTCTGATTGAGGCCCATGGGGTCCAGGCCCAGCTCATCGGACCCCGCGCGGGCGACGATGCCGGAGACCTCCGGCACCTCCTCGAGGATAGCCCGCTGCACCCGCTGGTCGATGGCGATGGACTCGGCCAGGTTGATGGACGGCAGCTTCTCCAATTGCACGATCAGGTCCCCCTCGTCCATGGTGGGCATGAAGGCCTTGCCGATGCGGGTGTAGAGGATCCCCGTCCCCACCAGCAGGGCCAGGGCAACCCCGATGACCACCCAGTGATGACGCAGGGCCCAGGCGAGCACCGGCCGATAGATGAGGATGAGCTGGCGCACCAGCCAGGGCTCCCCGTGGCCGACCCGCCCGAGCAGGAAGGACGCGAGCACAGGTATGACGGTCAGGGAGAGGAGGAGGGACGAAAGCAGGGCAAAGACGATGGTCAGGGCCACCGGCCCGAACAGCTTGCCCTCCAGTCCCTCCAGGGTGAGCAGGGGCAGGAAGACGATGACGATGATCAGGATGCCGGAGGCCACCGGCACCGAGACCTCCCGGGTGGCTCGATAGATCAGATGCAGCCTGGGGATACGCCCGCCCCCCTCGGGTCGCGCCGCGAGCTGGGTGACCACGTTCTCCACCACCACCACGGCGGCGTCCACCAGCATGCCGATGGCGATGGCGAGCCCCCCGAGTGACATCAGGTTCGCCGAGAGTCCAAACTGGTGCATCAGGATGAAGGTCGCCAGCGCCGCCAGCGGCAGGATCAGGGCCACGGTCAGTGCCGCCCGCAGGTCGCCCAGGAACAGCACCAGGAGCACCAGCACCAGGACGATGGCCTCCATCAGTGCCTTGGAGACCGTGTGCACGGCCTTGTCCACAAGAACCCCGCGGTTGTAGAAGACCTCGATGGAGACCCCCTGGGGAAGCCCAGGCTTGAGCTCCTCGAGCTTCGCCTTCACCCCCTCCACCACCGACCTGGCGTTGGCGCCACGCAGCCCCAGCACCAGACCCTCCACCGCCTCGCCGCTGCCATTGCGGGTTACGGCCCCATAGCGGGTGAGCGCCGAGAGCCGCACCTCGGCGATGTCCGCGACCCGCACCGGCTGCTGGGCGTCGCCGCCCACCACGATGGCGGCCAGGTCGTCAAGGGTGCGGATGGCCCCTTCGCTGCGCACCAACAGGACCTCTTCACCCTCGTCCAGCCGACCCGCCCCGTCGTTGCGGTTGTTGGCGCTGAGGGCGGTCTCCAGATCCCCCAGGCGGATGCCATTGGCGGCCATGCGAGCGTTGTCCGGCATGACCTCGAAGGTGGTTACGAACCCACCGAGTGAATTGACGTCGGCCACCCCGGGGACGGAGCGCAGGGCCGGGCGGATGGTCCAGTCGAGCAGGTCCCTGCGCTCGGCGAGCGTCAGGTCCCCGCCCTCGATGCTGAACATGAACATCTCGCCCAGCGGGGTGGTCATGGGGGCCATGCCGCCGCTCACCCCTGCCGGCAGATCACCCCAGATGGCGGTCAGGCGCTCGGCAACCTGCTGGCGCGCCCAGTAGATGTCCGTGCCCTCGGCGAAGTCCACGGTGATGTCGGTCAGTGCGTATTTGGCGATGGAGCGCAGCATGGTCTGGCGCGGGATACCGAGCATCTCCACCTCGATCCTGTGGGTGATCCGCGACTCCACCTCCTCCGGGGTCATGCCGGCCGCCTTGACGATGATCTTCACCTGGGTGGTGGAGACGTCCGGGAAGGCGTCGATGGGGGTCTGCTGGAAGGCGCGCCAGCCGCCCCCGACCAGGAGCAGTACCGCCAGCAGCATGAGGAGCCGCTGGGTGAGTGCGAACTGGATCAGACGGGCGAGCATGGGCCGATGCTCACTGCGCGGCGCCGAGCCAGGCGGCCTTGATGGCCACTACACCGGTCACTGCCACCTGGTCCTTCGCGCCCACCTCGCCCGCCACCACGGCGCTCCGCTCCTCCTCCGCGAGCACCGTCAC
>JBGSUY010000765.1:0-2196 GCA_041753195.1 Chromatiaceae bacterium | reverse complement strand
CATGAGGGGCGCGGGGGCGTTGTAGGGTGGGGGATGGCTGGCCACCCGGCGGGTGCTGCCGGCCGGGAGCCACACCGAATGACCGCTCGGCAAATGGGCCCGGCCGTCGCGCACGGGCTGCTGCCAGGCGAGGTTCAGACTGGCGAGGGTCGCGGTCGACACGCCGTAGTGCTGGGCCAGGTGGTGGGCCGGCATGCTGCTGCGCAGCACCAGGCGGTCATAGGGCCAGGGCTCCTCGTAGCGCACCCCCTCCGGGAAGTAGCGCGAGGCGTTGCTGGCCACCTCCCGGGCGGCCAGGAACTCCGCATAGAAGTTGCGGGAGGCGAACCCGAAGGCGGGTCCCTTGTAGTTCTTGACGATCTTGCCGATGTCGTTCCCGTACGCGGCTCGCGCCTTCATCATCCCTCCCTTGCCGTGATTGTAGGAGGTGATCGCCAGGGGCCAGCTACCGAGCTTGGCGTGGCCGGCCGAGAGGTAGCGGGCGGCGCCGTTGGCGCACACGATGGGGTCCAGCCGTTCGTCGAGGGAGCTGTTTACGTCCATCCCGTAGATGCGACCCGTGGCCGGCATGAATTGCCAGACCCCGGCCGCCCCGACGCCGGAACGGGCATTGGTCTGGAAAGAGGATTCCACGTGGGGCAGGTAGGCGAGATCCTCCGGGACGCCGTGGGCCCGCATGATCTCGCGGAAGGCCTTGTCGTAGCGTCCGCTAATCTCGACCCCGCGGCGGAAGCGCTCCCGCAGACCCCGCTGGACGCGTACCCGATCGGCGGCCCCGTAAAGCGACCCCGTGCCCCCGGCCTTCGCGAATTTGGCCAGCAGCTCCTTGTCGGCGGGGCTCAGGGGCTGATTGGTCGTTACCCGCTCTTGGAGAGCCCGGACCCGTGCCCGGTGGTACGCGGTACGGGACCGGACCAGGTCCTTCTGTAACGGGGTATAGCCCTCCTGGATGGGCGCGGGAAGTTGGATCACCTCGTAGACGACCCCCAGGTGTTCATCGTCGTGGATCGCCACCTGGCCCCGGCTCCAGACCCCGTAGACGTGACGCCAGAAATCCACGTTGGGCTTGATCTCGGACGGGATCGGAAATTGACCCGAGGATCGGATCCGGTAGTCGCCGTCCGGCGTCTCGGTCTCCGCATAGCCCCCGCCGCCAGTGCTGCTGCAGCCGGCGAGCCCGAGCAAGGCCGCGACAAGGGTCATAAAAAGGAGCGCCCGGAAGGGCGCTGCGTTCATCAGGTGGCGGGTCCATCTCTGGGCCGGACAGCGGTCTTGCGCTCGCGCTTGGATCATGGCTCCCCCCCCAGGGCGCGCCGTTTCCGGCACCGTACCGGAAACTGATGCCAAATAATCGCCTAGGCGCGTCTCTTACGCAATCCCTGCAATATACCGGCCGGCGGATGGGTTTTGACGCAGTGCGCATTGCCGACCGATGGCGAGCCGTGCAACCTGTTCTGATGGCTCTCGGACGCTTGGGCCGTCGGGAGATTCATCGGCTGGCGAGACCCGCGACCGGGACCAAGAGTGGGTCCAGACCCTCGGACGCGAGCAAGGTGACCAGACGGATCAGAGGCAGGCCGATCAACGCGCTGGGGTCGTCGCCCTCCAAACGCTCGAAGAGGGTGATGCCAAGCCCCTCGGACTTGAAGCTCCCCGCGCAGTTGTAGGGCTCCTCCCGATCCAGGTAGGCCTCGATACGGGCACGGGTGAGGGGGCGGAAGTGGACGCTGAACGGCTCCACCAGGGTCTGGGCACGCCCGGTGAGGGCGTTCAACAGGCACAGCCCGGTCTGGAACATCACGCAGCGCCCGGAGGCCCGCTCCAACTGGGCGATGGCCCGCTGTCGGTCGCCGGGTTTTCCCAGGATTTGGTGGTCGATGCAGGCCACCTGGTCGGAACCGATGATGAGGGCATCCGGGAAGTCCGGTGCCACTGCGCGGGCCTTGACCTGCGCTAAGCGCAGGACCAGGACCTGGGGCGCCTCCCCCGGGCGGGGGCTCTCGTCCACCCGCGGTGAAGCCGTGGTGAAGGGCAGGCCAAGTCGCGCCAGGAGGGCGGACCGGAAGGGAGACGAGGAGGCGAGTACCAAGGGCTGGGTCATGGAACCTGGACGGAACGATTGCACAGGCTCGGCGCCGGCTCAAGCGCCGTAACCCTGCCGCCGGGGGCTCGCTCCGGCTCAGGCCCCGCCCACGG
>JBGSUY010000764.1:0-5722 GCA_041753195.1 Chromatiaceae bacterium | reverse complement strand
CCACGCTGGCCGAGGTGGAGGCGGCGCACATCCGCCAGGTCCTGGCGCTTGCCGGCGGCAACAAGACCCGCGCCGCCGAGTGGCTGGGGATCTCCCGGCTGACCCTGCGCAACAAGCTCGGCGACTAGCCCTGTCGAGGATCCCCCCTGTCGTCGCTCGCTTCATCCCCAGGATGCCGAAAGAATGACCCCGGGCCGACGCTGGTAAGGCGGCCAGGTACTGCCGATCCGACGCCATGCCGCCGACTCTAGGCTGGCTCTCCCGAGGGAATGGCGTTGGCACCCGAGCCAAGAGGTGATCGTCGCCCCGAATCCGGCTTGCCGTGATCGCGATGATGGTGAACGACCTAAACGCTCCGGACCTGATCGGGAACCACCGCCAACCGCTGAGCAAACTCGGATATCCCGAGCTTCGGACTCAACCGCCGATAGGATGTCACGGCCTGGCCGAGCAGGGCACCGTCCTGGGCCAGGGCCTCGATGTGCAGGTGTCCCGGGATGGGGCTGCGTCCGCAGTACCGCTTATCAAGGCGTCCAATCACGGTCGGTTGGCCTCCCTGATGTCGTATCTGGACCGACGCGATCCGCGCCTGCGGAGAGTCGATTCGCTCGATACGCACGCCATCGGAGATATCCGGATCGAGGCCGAGGCTGGCACATCCGGTCACCGCCACTGCCAGAGACAGCCAAGAGTAGCGAGCCATCAGGGCCCCCAGCGAGTGCGGCGGAAACTTTCTCGCATCTGAGGTCTGTCGTTCGTCTTTCATCTGTCTCATCTCATTGATCTGAGTTGACGGGAGAATGGCCGATCACGAGATCGGCCCGGCGGGAGAAGAGCCCGAACATCGCGGGCACCGCGAACAGGGTGAGGAAGATCGAAGACACCAGGCCCCCGACCACCACCGTGGCCAAGGGGCACTGCACCTCGGAGCTCACTCCGGTAGCGTAGATCAGCGGGAGCAGGCCCAGAACTCAGAACACGAACCGTCGATGGCGCGGCGGAATCGGACCCAAGGTCAGAGGAGCCCGCCGAGGGTCAGTGCGGGTGGTCCCCGTGGGGCGCCACTGGGGCACCACCCTGGGCGGACTGGGCCTGCTGCATCCGCTCCCAGGGAGTGAACCGGACCTGCCGGGCGTTTCCGTCCGGGAAGGTCAGGGAGACGACCACCTTCATGTCGGGCCCGGGCTCGAAGTCCCCCTGCCCTTCCAGGTGGTGCTCGCCCGCGGGCGTCAACGGGACGCTGACCTTGCCGCCGCGAAGCACTACGGCGGTCCCGCTCACGCCCTGGCTGGAGAGTGGCTGGTCCGCATGGTCCGTGAGATAGACCTGCAGAACGCGCTCCCCGACCACCAGCTCGTAATGGTAGGGGCCGGTCATGCGGACCTGGCCTCCATGGGGTGACTCCCGGGCATCCAGGGTCGCATCGTCATGGGCCAAGGCCGGGGCGGCCAGGGTGAGTGTAATCAGGGCGGTGGTCAGGCTTCTCATAGGTCTCTCCTGTGTCAAGGATCAGGGATCTGACGTCGTGGCCGCCGCGGTGCGGACAAGCCGTTCGGCGGGTCTCCTGCCCCAGAGCCAGAACATCACCGGGGTCAGGAGGGTATCGAGCAAGGTGGCGGAGATGAGCCCGCCGAAGATCACCACGGCCACGGGATAGAGGATCTCCTTGCCGGGCGCCTCGGGGACCAGCAGCAGGGGAACCAGGGCGAGGATGGTGGTAAGCGCGGTCATCAATACGGGGGTAAGCCGATCCACGCTGCCCTGGGTGATCAGGTCCCGGCCGAAAGGCTGCCCCTCCGCCGTCATCAGATCCAGGTAGCGGTCGATCTTGAGGATGCCATTGCGGGTGGCGATGCCGGTCAGGGTGACGAAGCCCACCAGGCTCGCGACCGACAGTGTCTGCCCCGCCAGATACAGGGCGATGACGCTCCCCACCAAGGCAAGGGGCACGTTGGCCATGATCATCAAGGACAGAACCGCCGACCGGTAGCGGCTGTAGAGGATCAGGAAGATGAGGCCGAGTGAGATGAAGGAGAGTCCTCCGATCAGCCGGGTCGCCTGCTCCTGGGCCTGGAACTGACCCTCCACGGCCAGGAAATAGCCCTCCGGCAGGGGTAGCTCCGAGAGGACTTGGCGGACCTCGCCGATCAGGCTCCCCAGGTTGGTCCCGTCGCTGTTGGCCGAGACCACGATCCGCCGGCGACCATTGTCCCGGCTCACCTGATTGGGCCCGTCGGTCTCCTCCACCGCAGCGATGAGCCGCAGGGGCACATGACCCGCCGGGGTCTCGATCAGGAGGTCCCGCAGGCCCTCCGGGGTGCGGTCCGAGTCCGACACCCGCAGGACCACCCCCACCCGCCGGTTGTCCTCGATGATCTGCGCCACCTCCTTGCCGCCCACCAGGGTGGCCAGGGCGGCGTTGACCGCCGCCGGCGTGATCCCGAAGGCGGCGGCTCGGGCGTAATCCACCCGTACCTGGGCCTGGGGGATGCGCACCTGTTTCTCCACCTGTAGATCCTCCAGACCGGGGACCTGGGCTAGGCGCTGACGCAGCCCATCCGCGAGGCCCCGCAGGGTGTCCAAATCATCGCCGAAGACCTTGATGGCGATCTGGGCACGCACGCCGGAGAGCAGATGGTCTAGGCGGTGGGCGATGGGCTGACCCAGGCCGACCACCGCTGGCAGAGGGGCGAGCCGTGCCCGGATGTCCGCCAGGATCTCCTCCCGGCCGCGTTCGGAGGGCCGGAGATCCACGTCGATCTCGGAGGAGTGGACGCCCTCGGCGTGCTCGTCGAGCTCCGCCCGGCCGGTGCGCCGCCCGGTCTTCACGACCTCCGGGACCTCCCGGATCAGGGTCTCGGCCAGGGTCCCCACCCGATTGGACTCGGCCAGCGAGCTGCCCGGGGTAAGCAGGACATTGATAGTCAGGGTCCCCTCGTTGAATACCGGGAGGAAGCTGCGGGGAAAGAAGGGCACCGAGGCGGCCGCCGCGGCCACAAGCAGCGCCACGGCGCCGAGCAGCACTCGCGGGTTGCTGAAGGACCAAGCGAGCAGGCGCCGATCCAGGGCCTTGAGACCACGCACCAGGAGACCGTCGCCCCGCTCCATCAGGCGGGTCCTGGGCAGGAGCCAGTAGCAGAGCACCGGGGTCAGGGTGATGGAGACCAGGGTGCTCGCGATGATGGCGGTGATATAGGCGACGCCTAAGGGGGCGAAGAGCCGACCCTCGATCCCCGGGAGCGCGAAGAGGGGCACAAAGACCAGGACGATGATGAGGGTCGCGTAGAGGATGGCGGAGCGGACCTCCAGGGTCGCCTTCCCAATGACCCTGAGCGCCGACTGGGGCTCGCGCCGCGGGTCTCCCCCGGAGCGCCGCCACTCGCGCAGGCGCCGCAGCACGTTCTCCACCCCCACCACGGCGTCGTCCACCAGCTCGCCCACCGCGATGGCGAGGCCCCCCAGGGTCATGGTGTTGATGGAGAGCCCCATCCAGTGGAAGACCAGGGCGGTCGTCAGGATGGAGACCGGCAGGGCCACCAGGGAGATGAAGGTGGTGCGCAGGTTGAGCAGGAAGAGCAGCAGCACCACGGCGACGATGATGGCCGCGTCCCGCAGCGCCTCCTCGACGTTGTGGACCGAGGTCGCGATGAAGTCCGCCTGCCGGAACAGGACCTCTTTGCCCAGCATGCCAGGCGGCAGGCTGCCCCATAGCCCCTCGAGCGCCGACTCGACCTGTCCCGTGAGGCTGATCGTGTCGGCCTGGGGCTGCTTCTGCACCGAGAGGATGACGGCCGGTCGGCCGTTAAAGCTCGCGTCCCCCCGCTTGACCGCAGCCGCCCAGCGGACCTCCGCCACCTGGCGCAGCAGCACCGGGGCCCCCTCCCGCTGAGCCACTACCAGGTTTGTGAGCCCATCCAGGCGGGTGGTGCGTGCGATGTTGCGGATCAGGTATTCCCTGGCCTGTGTCTCCAGGAAGCCGCCGCTCGTGTTCGCCGCGAAGCCTTGGACCGCGGACTCCAGCTCGGCGAGCGTGATCCCGAGATCCCCCATCAGACGGACGTCGGGGATGATCTGGGCCTGGCGGACCTCGCCACCGATGGGGATCACCTGGGAGATCCCCGGGATGGTGAGGAGCCGGGGCCGAATCACCCAGTCCGCCAGGTCCCGCACCGCCATCGGATCCGCCGCGGGGTCCCCCCCGGTCTGATCAGGGGCGTACAGGGCAATCAGCATGATCTCGCCCATGATCGATGTGACCGGGCCCATGTGGGGCGTCACACCGGCAGGCAACTGGGACCCCACCACGGCGAGACGCTCAGCCACCTGCTGGCGGTTGCGGTAGATATCGGTGCCCCAGTCGAACTCCACATAGACGATGGAGAGTCCCACACCAGACACGGAGCGGACCCGGGTCACCCCGGGCAGGCCCTTAACGGCCGCCTCCAGGGGGAAGGTCACGAGCTGCTCCACCTCCTCGGGGGCCATGCCCTCCGCCTCGGTCATCAGAGTGACGGTGGGCTTGTCGAGGGCCGGGAAGACGTCGACCGGCAGACGCAGGGCCTGGTAGGTCCCGTAGCCGACCAGGATCAGCGTCGCCGCCAGGACGAGGAGCCGTTGCCGCAGACTCCCCGAGACGATGGCTTCGAACATGGTGCTGCCCTCCGCGGAGCCGGCTCAGCGAACCTGGCTCAACAGGGAGGCGCTGACCGACACGACTCGGTCGCCGGCCGAGAGGCCCTGGGTCACCACGCTGTAGCCTCCGCCCAGCTCTCGAGCCTCCACGGACTGGGGGCGGAAGTGCTCTGGCCGCACATGGACCCAGACGCGGGCCGCACCGTCCGCACCGCGCTGGACGGCGGCCGTGGGGATCCGCAGCCCAAGGCTCCCGTGATACATCTGGGCGGTCACCTGGAGTGGCTGGCGCACCACCAGGTAGGAGCCAGGCGTGGTCCCCTGGTCCGGCTCGATGCGAAACTGGATCGGCAAGGCATGGCCCCGCAGCTCATAGCCGCCGCCTAGGGGAGCGAGGCGCAGCTCCCGGCCCTCCACCGTGCGAGCGCTGGCGGAGACGAAGTGGCTGGCATGGTCGGTGTCGTAGAGCAGGGCCTCCACCCAGAGGCGCTCCGGGTCCACCAGGCTGAATAGGGTCTCCCGCCCCTCCACGATCTGACCCGGGGTGGCATTGCGCAGGGCCAGGACACCAGCCACCGGGGCGGTTAGGGGCAGGCGCTCGGCAAAGCTGTCGGTGATCGCCTTGCGCCGGGCGATCAGGCTTTCCAGCTCGATCTCCGTCTGCTCCAGCTCCTGGCGGGGTGCGTTGGCGCCGAGCTGCCGCAGACGCTCCAGGTTGCGGGTGAGGATGGTGACGCGACCCGAGATCTCGGCCAGCTCCGCCTGGAGCGTGGTGCGGTCCACGGCGTCCAGGATCGGCACCAGGTACGCCAGCACCTGGCCTTGCCGGACCCGCCCCCCCAGCAAGGGGAGCCCCCCCTCCGGCAGCTCAATGCGCCCCGGCAGGGGGGCCTGGACCAGGGCGCTGGCGTTGGGGTCCGGGATCACGTGGCCGGTGAGTGTGAAGGTATCTGGCCACTCCCCCGGCTCCGCCACGGTGGTGCGCAGTCCCAGCAGGCGCTGCACCGGCTTGGGGACGAAGAGGGTTCCGTCTGGCAGCCGGATGGGGGCCTCGGCCGCACCGCCCGGGCCCATGGTGAGGGGCTCCGGG
>JBGSUY010000763.1:0-3511 GCA_041753195.1 Chromatiaceae bacterium | reverse complement strand
CCGCCGGGGCCTGGGCCTCCCGGGCCACCAGCAGGGTCTCCTGACGCTCTGGCTCCGAGGCCAGCACCCAGGCGTCCTTCCCCAGACCCCCCAGCTTGCTGGTGATCAGGGGTCCCTCGGCGCTCAGTGCCACCCGGCCCAGGCCCCCGGGCATCACGGCGTAGCCGTCCTCCTCCGCCACCAGGAAGCTGCGCAGCACGCTGGGCCTGGGCTCCAGGTGCTGGCCGATCAAGGCGGGGGCGGTGGAGGGCTTGACGCACTCCTGGGCCACGTAACGCTGGGGGTTGGACTGGATGGCACGGACCAGGGCCCCGCGGGCGGGGGGCTCCATGGCGCCGGGGAACAGACAACGCTGCCCCGGGGGCCGGCCCGCCTGCTTCACCACCAGGGCGTCCAGGTTTGCCAGGACATGGTCCATGGCCTTGCGGTTGCCGCACCACCAGGTCTGGATGTCCGGCAGCAGCAGGTCCTCGCCCAGCAGGTGTTGGCACAGCGCCGGGAGGAAGGCCATGAGTCCCGGGTGCTCCAGCACCCCGCTGCCGAGTGCGTTGGCCACCACCAGGTTTCCGGCGCGCACCGCCTGCACCAGGCCGGGGACCCCGAGCAGTGAGTCCTCCCGCAGCTCGAGCGGGTCGCACCAGAGGTCGTCAACCCGCCGCAGCACCGCGTCGATGCGCTCCAGCCTCCCCAGAGTGCGTAGCCACAGGGCCCCGTCGCGCACCGAGAGGTCCCCACCCTGGACCAGGGTGTACCCCAGGTAGTTGGCCAGATAGGCGTGTTCGAAATAGGCCTCGTTTTGGGGCCCGGGCGTCAGCACCACCACCCGGCTGTGGTCGTCGCGCCCGGGGGCGAGCCGGGTCAGGGTGCGGCGCATGGAGCGGAAGAAACCTGCCAGCCGGTGGACGTGGGAGTCCCGGAACAGGCTCGGCAGGATGCGCGAGAGCACCACCCGGTTCTCCAGGGCATAACCGGCCCCCAGCGGGCTCTGGGTGCGGTCGCCGATCACCCGCCAGCGTCCATCGGGCATCCGGGTCAGGTCCGCCGCGTAATGGATCAGGGGGCGGCGGCCCGCCACCTCGATCCCGTGGCAGGGCAGCAGATAGTCCGAGTAGCCGTCGATCAGCTCGGCCGGGAGCAGGCTGCGCTTGATCAGGTCCCGCGGCCCGTAGAGATCGAGCAGGATCAGGTTGAAGAGCTCGGCGCGCTGCATCAGGCCGCGCTCCAGATCGGCCCATTCCTCGCTACGGATCAGGAGCGGCAGCAGATCCAGCTCCCAGGGGCGCGACATCCCCTGGTCGTCGCCGTTGAGGTTATAGGTGACGCCGTTGTCGCGCACCATGCGCGCGGCCTCACGCCAGCGATCCTCGATACCGGTGGGCCCCAGGGTGCGCAGCGCGTCCAGAAAGTACTGCCAATGGGGACGCACCGCCCCCTGGGCCGGGCGCATCTCGTCGTAGCAGCCGGTCAGGGGCCGATAATCGTCCACCAGCCCCGGGTGCTCCAGGACCGGCGCCAGGTCGGGAAGGGACATGGGCGGGGCTCGTTCTACGCGTCTAGATCCGATTAGACACGTCAGGGACAGGGGTCGCAAGGCGCGCTTGGCGAACGGCCGGTGGGAACGGCACCCCGCCGAGATGGACCTCGCCAGGCCGAAGAGCCTCCGGGGAATCGCGCCGGGGCGGCGCTCCGACGGTTTCATCCAGCCTCCGCCCGTAGTAGCGGCCCCTCGCTGCCACAGGCTCCTGCCATCCGGACTGAGGTCCGTGCTTCGATGCTGGTCCGCTGCGTGCTGGCGCCGCTCACTTCGCCGCTGAGCGTTTCGACGGACGAGGTGGTTAGAGTGTCTTACTGGGTCAAGCTACCGCCCGCAAACGCGGGCGCGGCGCCCTAGCGGTGTGGCGACCGCTCGGGCTCTTGTCTCATCCTGGGGTGATACTGGTCCTTGCGGGTCCAATGTGGCCAAGTCGTACGCACGGTCTGCCCCCGAAGGCGTTGCTGCCCAGATGGCACCTCAGAGGAGATGGCTCAGAACGGGCGCCTTCCAGTTGGATCCGTTGATCAACTCGGCCTGCCTTTGTGGTCCGCTACGCCACGGACTCTGCCTTCTCTCGGAGCTGCGCCCGACCGTGGGGGTCGGTCAGGGGTCATGGGCTCGTCGATGCGCAGCTGGAACGCGGGCGAGGCATTCCCAAGCGCTCACGCCAGCTTACGGGTAACCTCAATGCTTGGGGGCTGGCGTCCTGCATTGCCGATGCGTTTAAAGAACTGGTCGAGAATGACCCTGGTAGTGTCGCAAGGGTTCGGAAAGCGCGCTTATCTCTCACGGCAGGCTGACCGCGTCATCAGTCAGACCACGTTCCCGCGACCGGTCGATCCGCTGACATACCGAACGGGTCGGTGATCGAATCGACGCCGACCGTCCAGGTGCACCTGCCGTCAACGTCGGTCAGAGGCTTCAGTGCCGAGTGCACGGAAAATCTTCTTGAGCTTCCGGCCAGTACGGGTCGTCCGTTGGGGAATGCGAAGCGGCCTCTCGCCCGAAAACGCCGTAAGGCCGAGGTCGGTTGAAACCGATCGATCATCGGCTAACCCCGGGTTCACTGGCAGTCGCGGGGACAGACTCGCCACTGGCAGGCACCGCGCGACTGACCGCAACGGGACGGTGTCGCTCCCTTTGGTTGGAACCGATCGCGAAAAGGGGCCGCAGCAGGGGTTTGCCGGCGACGCACGAGCCTGCGGGCCCTCCAAATGTGAATTCGTTGCCTCCGCTTTGGCTGATGCTTGTCCGCACCCTGTGCCCGGCGTACGATTTTCTCGAAGCCAAGCGCCGACTCCCGATGCCCGGCACGGTATCGGCCGCGAGGCTGCACAGGTTGCGGTGGGGGCCCAGTTTACTCGCGGGAGAACGAGTGCTGACAGTCTTGTTCCCTCGGCTTTATCCCAGTGCGAATCGATGATCGTCCCGTGCGAGCCGCATGTCGAAAATGGGTACTTGGCGGACCACATCGGCCTGCTGCGGCGCAGCCTTCGGCTTTGGGCTGGCCGTGATCTCATCGCCAATGACCTCCCTTCGGTGGAGGCGGCAAGGCAGATATACCGCGCGCCTTTCGTGGTGCTGTCTCACAGCCCGGATAACGATCCGATACTGTAACTGTACAGGTCGCGCGGTGAGGCTATGCCAGGCGAGGCATTGGCGGGTTGCCCCGGAAGGTCATCACCAGGGCGTGATAGGGATCGACGGACTGCTTGCGCAAAGTCGAGAGATAGGAGCGGATGGTGGCGAAGGCGTGGGCACCTTCTTCCGAGCGGAAGCAGCCGGAGACCTTCTGCTTGAGTTTGGGCATGCGGATATCGCGCTCGGCCTGGTTGTTGTCGAACGGAACGCGCAGGTCGGTGATGAAGCGCAAGACCGCATCGCGGTGCTCGCGCAGGCGGGCGATTAGGTTGTAGGCGGGGGTCTGCTTGACCCGTCCGCGACGACGCGGGGGGCCGGTGCGGCGGGGGTGGCAGC
>JBGSUY010000762.1:0-1746 GCA_041753195.1 Chromatiaceae bacterium | reverse complement strand
CGAGAGTCGCGCCGGCCAATCCGCTAGGAGCGGATCTGGGCGCCCGGCCGCGCGGTCGCGAAGCGACCCGGGGCCCGGATGGTCCCCATCAGACGGCGCTCCGACGACCGCCCCTCTCGACAACCTCGGCGAACGGCACCTCCACGCGTCATGTTTCTCCGTAGTCGCCACAATCCCTGGGTGCGCCTCGTCTTTGTCCTCGGGGCCATGGGCCTCTTCGTGCTGGGCTACCAGTGGGGCAACGAGTACCAGCGCCGCCATGCCAAGCCCCCCCAGATCAGCGGTGTCCTGGTGCGCCCCCCGGCGGCCATCCCTGGTTTCCGGCTCGAGGATCCCTTGGGCCGCCCCTTCGACCAGGAGACCCTGGCGGCCGGCTGGACCCTGCTCACCGTCGGCGACCTCAGCGGCGTCCGGGGTCAGCTCGCCATCCAGCGGCTCATCGACGTCTACAATCGGGTCGCCGTCGAGGAGGAGCTGCACCGGGCCCTGCGTCTGGTCCTGGTCACCACCACCGACGCGCCAAACCTGGCGCGGGACTTTGCGCGCCTGTCGCCGGCCCTGTACGTGCTGCGCGGCGAGGCGGCGGAGCTGGAGCGCCTGAAGGCCGCCCTCGGGGTCGGCCCCGAGGCCGAGCAGCCCCTCTTTGTCTTCGCCCCGGGTGGCTACCTGGTGGCCCTGCTGACCGAGCGCAGCGACGGCGCCGGTCTGGCCGCGGACCTCACAGCACTTTTCCAGGGCGTTCACGTCCTGCTTCCGGAGGGGACATGAGCGACCATTTGCACGGTCTGCTGGCACGGCTCTATGTGGGCCTGCAAGGGATGCTGCCCCAGCACGCCCTGTCTCGCCTGATGTACCGCCTGGCCCGGGTGGAGTGGGCGCCACTGCGCATCCCCCTGGTCTGGGTCTTCATCCGGGTCACCGGGATCCGCATGGCGGAGGCCGCGGAGCCCGACCCCGGCCGCTATCGGCATCTCAACGCACTCTTCACCCGCACCCTGAGGCCCGGGCTGCGTCCCCTGGACCCGGACCCCGCGTCTGTCCTGTCGCCGGTGGACGGGACCCTGAGCCAGATCGGCTCCATCGAGGCCGGCCGCCTGATCCAGGCCAAGGGCCAGGACTTCGGCCTGGCTGAGCTGCTCGGCGGCCAACCGGAGGTCGCACGCCCGTTCGACGGGGGTGCCTTCGCGACCCTCTATCTCTCGCCCAAGGACTATCACCGGATCCATATGCCCCTTTCGGGGGACCTGACTGAGATGGCCCATGTGGCGGGCCGCCTCTTCAGCGTCAACGGCATCACCGCCGCCCTGGTGCCCGGGCTCTTCGCCCGCAACGAGCGGGTGGTCTGTCGCTTCGACACGCCCGCCGGGCCCATGGCCATGGTCCTGGTGGGCGCCATCTTCGTGGGCGGGATCGAGACCGTCTGGGCGGGGGAGGTGACCCCCGTGGCCGATGCCGGCAGGACGTCGCCCGCCAAGCAGGGGCCCGGCGAGGTGCACCTGGGCCGCGGTGTCGAGATGGGTCGCTTCAACCTGGGCTCCACCGTGATCCTGCTCTTTCCGCCCGACACGGTGACCTGGGACCCGGCCCTGGCCCCAGGAAGCGCGGTCCGGATGGGTCAGCGGATTGGCGCCCTCACCCGCCCTGCAGGAACCAGCCCTCAAGCACTACCCGACGGGTGAGCCAGGGGTTGCCGAGCATCGCCCGGCCGAGGGCACGCCGCGCGAAGCCGGGTATCCAGCGGGGGGC
>JBGSUY010000761.1:0-5107 GCA_041753195.1 Chromatiaceae bacterium | reverse complement strand
GTCCCGCTGCCGCCCGCCGAGGCGCGTGCCGCCTTCCTGGCGCGCGCCGTTGAGCTGCTCGGGCAGGAGGAGGTCGGGCGCACGCTGCGGGGGTCCTCATGAACGAGACCCTGCTTTGGGACTTGGCGGAGACCGCCCGCCAGCTTGGGGGCGTCAACACCCGAACGGTGCGCCGGTTGGTGCAGCAACAGAAGATCGCCGGCGTCCGTGTGTGCTCCCGTGTCATGGTCAGGCCCGAGTCGGTGCGCGCCTACCTGGACCAGCAGATCACTGGTAGTGATAATCCTGCTCGCGCGGGGCGGGATGTGCGGGAGACAAGCACATGCCGAAAAAGCGCAAGACACGGGACCTGGACGGTCTCTACCGGCGTCCTGACGCCCCCAACTGGTGGGCTTCATACACGGACGCGAGCGGCCAGCGAGTTAGGCGCTCTACTGGAACGGCCAACCGACAGGAAGCCGAGGCGCTCCTAGGGAAATGGAAGCTCGAAGTTCATCGGACGCGCGAATGGGGCGAGCAGCCGAGGCATACCTTTGACGAGCTGATGCTGGCCTATCTGAAGGGACCGGGCCGGCTCAAGCGTGCCACGGAGCGGGACCGCTACAGCGCCAAGCGGCTCTACGCCGCGTTCAGCGGCTGCGACTTGGGAACCCTGGCGCCGTTGGATATCCGGGACTACATCGACCGGCGCACCGCGAAGGGCGCTGCACCTGGGACTATCAACCGGGAGCTCGGGTTGTTGTCGGCGGCGATCAACTACGCCAGGAAGGAATGGGACTGGGATATCCCAAACGCGGCGCAGGGGCGACGGCTGCGGGAGCCGGAAGGCCGGGTACGGTGGATCACCCAAGCCGAGGCGGAGACTTTGATAGTGGCGGCGGCGCAGGAACCCCAGGCGCCGTACCTCGCGGACTTCATCCGCTTGGCGCTCAACACCGGATGCCGACGCAACGAGCTTCTGGAATTGGAGTGGCGGCGGGTGGATTTGGTGGCGCGGCTCATCCACTTGGAGGCCATCGATACCAAGGCGGGGAGGCGGCGCTCGGTGCCGCTCAACAGGGACGCCCGGGACGCCATGCTATCGCGCTCCCGGTTTCGGGCGCAGTACTGCCCGGTAAGTCCCTGGGTGTTCTGCGATAAGGATGGAAGCCGTGTGCAGAGCATCAAGCGTAGCTGGGCGACCGAATGCCGGCGAGCCGGGATCGCGGATTTTCACATTCACGATCTCCGGCATACCTGTGCCGCCTGGCTCGTTACAGCGGGAGTTGCGTTGACAGAGATCCGAGACCTTCTGGGACACAGCACGGTCCGGATGACCGAGCGTTATGCGCATCTAGCGCCGGAGAATGTACGTGCGGCCGTAGCCGCAATCGAGGGTGCCGCGTCACGATCGCGTCACGTTGAGTTCTGGACCGTTGCGGGAAATGAGGGCTAAGCCATTGAAAACTTGGTGGGCGCGGCTGGGATCGAACCAGCGACCCCTGCCGTGTGAAGGCAGTGCTCTCCCGCTGAGCTACGCGCCCGGGAACAGGCGAGTGAATATAGCCGGGCTGCCACAGGGCGTCAATTATCGCAGAGGGGGCAGACCAGGGCCTAGGCGCTGACCCGGTCGACGCCCCCAGCGACGCAGGCGAGTGCCTAAGGGGCGCCGCCCGAGACGGGCCCGAGACGGTGAGCCTCAACTGCCGGGAGTTGGCCGGTGACCAAGGGGTCAGTCCCTAGGGTGCCCACCGCAGCTGCTGTGCTGGGGGTCCAACTCCACGATCTCCATGCGGTGATTGCCACAGGGGCTGTGCTCGGATGGCCCCTGGGCGAGCAGGGCCAGCCCCTCCTTGACGCCCTTGGAGGCGAGCCACTGGCGGGCGAACTCCCCCCAGTCGGCCCGGTCCTGGTCCACCTTGACGGCGTACACGCCGTAGGAGAATTGCAGGGCCTGGCAGGCGGCCTCGCTGGGGCTCAGGGCCACCAGCCAAACCGGCAGGCGGAAGCGCCCCACGTTGCGTGCCGTGGCCCCGCTGCGGGTCGGTACCATGACCGCCCAGGGCTGGATGCGATCGACCGTGTGGTAGATGCTCTCGGCGATCAGGTCCACGGCCCGGGGCGGACCCTCCTCGGCGCCACCGATGACCTCCGCGACCGGGCGGAGGCGGCGCTGGGGCTCCACGGAGGCCGCGATCCCGGCGAGCATGGCCACTGACTCCACCGGATAGGCCCCCATGGCGGACTCGGCGGAGAGCATGACGCAGTCGGTGCCGTCCAGGATGGCATTGGCCACGTCGGTCGCCTCGGCGCGGGTGGGACGGCGCACCTGGACCATGGACTCGAGCATCTGGGTGGCGGTGATCACGGGCTTGCCGGCCCGGTTGGCGCGGGCGACGATGCGTTTCTGGGTCAGGGCGATCTCCTCGATGGGGATCTCCACCCCCAGGTCACCCCGGGCCACCATGATGCCGTCGCTCGCCGCTAGGATGGCATCTAGTTTGCCCAGCGCCTCGGCGCGCTCGATCTTGGCGATCAGGAAGGGCCGGTAGTCGAGGGCTGCGGCGGCGCCACGCACCGCATCCATGTCGGCGGGGCCGGCCACGAAGGACTGGCTGAGGGCATCCACCCCGTTGGCGGCGGCGAAGCGCATCCACCGATGGTCCTGCTCGGTGAAGGCGCTGATCCCGAGATCGATGCCCGGCAGGTTCAGCCCCTTGCGGGAGCGCAGCTCACCGCCCACCCGCACACTGCACAGGACCTCTTCCCCCCGCGCCTCCAGGACCTTGAGGAGGATGAAGCCGTCGTTGATGAAGAGCCGATCACCTGGATGCACCGCCGCGGGCAGTCCGGGGAAGCTCACGCTCACCCGCTCCACACTGCCCTTGAGCTCCCGGGTGGTGAGTGTGATGGTGTCGTCGCGTTGGAGCTCGATGGGCTCCTCCAGGAGGTCGCCGATACGCATCTTGGGGCCAGGTAGGTCCCCCATGATGGCAACCCGCCGTCCGGTCTCCGCGGATACCGCGCGGATCGTCTGGATCAGGCCCCGATGATAGTCCTCGGAGCCGTGGGAGAAGTTCAGCCGCGCCACGTTGAGCCCGGCGAGGATCATGGCGCGCAGGGCTTGGGGATCCTCCGAGGCGGGGCCGATGGTGGCGACGATACGGGTCTTGTGGTTAGGAAAATTCATGTGGGTCTACTCGCTAATTGGGGCATGGGGATCGCCGGCGACCAGGCGCTTGACCTCGTCGAGCCGATAGAGTCGACCGCCGGCGGCCCAGTGGCCGTCCCGGATCTCGTGGAACAGGACCCAGACTCGGGCGGCGTTCAGCGGATTCATGGCCCCGCCCTCCGCGTCGAGCACCGCGGCGGTCATCAACCGGGCGATTTCCTCCCGCTGGCCGTCCTGCAGGGCGCCGGCCATCAGGGTCACGTCGACGCGGTAGCGGGGCCGGCCGCCGGCAAGCGCGGGCCCGCCGACGATCAGGTCCTGGGGCTCATGGGTATGGATGTAGACCCAGTTCATGGCCTCCGCCCTGGGGTTGCCGCGTGCCAGGTCGCAGTGGAGCAGGGCCCCGATCAGGGCCCGGGCAAGCGCGTCCAGGGCGGGGCGGGGGAGGGCGTCCCGCGGGAGCGTCAGGTCGATGATGGGCATGGGTGATTCGCAGGGGATCTTTTGTCCGCAAATGAACACGAATGAGCGCGAAAGTCGGGTGGGCGCCAGGTTCCCGGGTGATGCCGGTGACTGGCGACGCTGTGGAGTCCTCTAGGCACGGCCTCGGGCCCTGCGCCAGGCTTGGATGGCGGCGCTGTCCAGGGCCTGGTCGGCGCGGTAGAGGCGGTCCAACTCGTCCAGCCGGTCCGCTGGGGCGTCTCGCAATAGGTTGCCAACGCTCAAGACCTGGCCTTGGGTGAGGACGGCGCCGCCTGTGACCTCCGCCAGGTAGAGGGTCCGGTCACCCGTGTCCATTCGATCCTCCACCCGGCAGTCGAGCCAGGAGAGTGCATCTGTATAGAGCGGATTGCCGTCCGGTGTGCGTCGGTCCGGGAGTCCCGCGAGCTTGTCGGTGTGTTGCCCACTCGCGCCCCCGAACCGCCACACCGCCGCCAGGTCGTTCGCGCGCAGCAAGTGAAGGGCGAAGGCGCCGCTCGCCTCGATCAGGCCCCAGGTGCGATGGTGCTTGGCGATGCCGACCACCATGCGCGGCAGCTCGGGGACGATGGAGGCGCGCACCGCCAAGGTGGCGATAAGTCCACCCCGCCGGGCCCCATGGCAGGAGGTCACCAACCAGAGGGGCGGGTCGTAGAGATGAAAGACCGAGGAGATCGGGTCTCGCTGGGTGCTGTCGGGTCGGCTCTCGTCCTGCATGGGTCGCTCGGGCGGGGCTGCGGATCGAGCCGAGAGGATGTCACGGTCAGGTTACGGATGAAAGCGTGGGACCCGAGCGGGCTGGGCTCGGCGGGTCCGTTTTGGACGCCTTTGAGCGGGCGTTTCCCCAAGGGGTCCAGTGGAAAAGCCGGGCGGCGGTTGCCAGAATGGGGTCTCCGAACGGTTGCCGTCGATGGAGACACATCATGTTGTTGCGCGTCGCCTTCGGGGTGGGACTGCTCGCCCTGGGATACTACGTAGGTCGGGAGATGGGGCGTACCGAGTCCCTGCGTCGGGAGCTCGGGCAAGACCAGGGGCCGGACGATCCGGGGTCTGATCGCGGGCCCGCGTCGGCAGCGGCGCCTGATCAATCAAGTGCAGGCCCTTCCTCCCGGGCCCGGCGTCCCCGGGGGTGAGTAACCTGTTCCTGGCCCCTCCTCACCTTGCCCGACGGATTCCGCAACGCCACGCTGCGCGCCTGTATGGCCCAAGCCTTGGGGGTGCGCGAGGACGCGTACTCCACCGGACGCATGACCTATGACCTGCGGCGACTGCGGCTGAATGGGCTGATCGAACGGACCCCGCACAGCTGGCGCAAGGGCGCCATACGTGGCGCTTTTAGGATTGAGTGAAAAACAAGTAATACATACGCTCAGCTAATACCGTGCGCATCGACGACGTAGTTCCAATGACCGAGGACGTCGTCATGGCGAATGAATCTGTCCTTGAGGTCGCGGAACGTCTCGGAGCATTTGCGGC
>JBGSUY010000760.1:0-2115 GCA_041753195.1 Chromatiaceae bacterium | reverse complement strand
GCCACCACGCTGTTGTTGGAATGTAGGTCGATTCCGCCGTACAGTTTCATCGTCGACTCCTCCCGCCGGGTCTCCGGCTCAGGTCTCTCCTACCTGAACTGTAGGCCCGCGGTCGGGGTCGGCTAGATGCTTTTCAGGGTGTTCCAATGAGGGGACTCTTTGGGGGAGCTAGTCCGGGTGCGGCGCCTCGTCGGTCCGGGCGCGGGTGTCGAGCTCCAGGGCGGCCCGGCGTTCGGTCACCCGGATGAAGGGGGCTAAGGTCAGGCCTTGGACCAGGATCGAGAACACCACCACCATGTAGGTCACCGAGACCAGCACATCGCGAACCTCCCCAGGGGGCAGGGACAGGGCCATCGCCACCGAGACGCCGCCGCGCAGCCCGCCCCAGGTCAGGATCGCGACCACCCCTGGGGTATAGGAGCGGAAGCGGCTCAGGGCCGCGATGGGCAACCCGGTACTGATCGCCCGGGCGACGAGCACCAGGGGCATGGCCAGCAGGCCGGCCAGGAAGATGGATACGGTCATGGCCAGCACCATGACCTCGAGCCCGATCAGCACGAACAGCACCGAATTCAGGATCTCGTCGATCAATTCCCAAAAGCCGTCGACATATTCTCTGGTCTGGGCGGACCAGACCCCGTCGGGAGCCAGGTTGCCGATCAACAGACCGGCAACCACGACGGTGATGGGTGCGGAGACGTGCCAGTGATCCGCCACCGCGTAGCCGCCGCTCGCCACCGCCAGGGTGATTAGAACCTCGACCTGATAGTTGTCGATCTTGCGCATCATCAGATGAGCAAGGCCGCCGCTCAGGAGCCCCAAGGCCAGGCCGCCCATGGCCTCTCGAAGGAAGGCCCCCAAGAACAGGCCTGCATGCACGTGCTCGCCCCTCGCGGCGATCTTCGCCAGCACCAGGAAAAGCACCACGGCGGCCCCGTCGTTGAACAGGGACTCGCCGGTGATCTTGGTTTCGAGGCTCTTCGGCGCCCCGGCCTGCTTGAGGATGCTGAGAACGGCGATGGGGTCAGTCGGTGAGATCAGGGCGCCGAACAGCATGCAATAGATCAAGGGAACAGGGAGTCCGACCAGAATGAACAGGAGCCAGGCGCCCGCACCCACCAGCAAGGTCGAGATCAGCACCCCCATGCTCGCGAGCAGCAGGATCGCCCACTTTTGCTCGGCCAGGTCGGAGACCTGGACGTGCAGCGCCCCGGCGAATAGCAGGAAGCCCAGCATGCCGTGCTGGACCGCCTCGTCGAAGGGGATGCTGGCGAGCATCCGCTTCACCTCCCGTTCCAGGCCCTCGCTGCCCGGGATCGGCAGCAGCAGCGCCAGCGACGCGAGGAGGGCGATCAGCATCAGACCGATCGCGGTGGGCAGCTTGATGAATCGGTAATTGAGCCAACTGAAGAACGCCGAGAGGGTGATCAGGGCAGCGAGGATGTTGAAGAGTCTCACGGCAGTGTCCGTTCTCCAGTTGGCCCTGGCATGGATTGTCACAGTGCCCCGCGCTCCGCGAGACCCTCGGGCCCCCCCTCTCGACGATTAGACGACGCCCCCGAACAAGGCGCCGACCCCCGCCGTCGCCGCCATCGCGAGTCCACCCCAGACCGTTACGCGTACCGCGCCGACCGCGACGCCGGCGCCACCGGCCCCTGCGGCCAGCGCTCCCAGGAGGGCGAGGAACATGAGTGAGGTTACCGCGACGACAGGGATGAGGTTTGCCTCAGGGGACAACGCCAAGGCGAGAAGTGGAAGGGCCGCCCCTGCGGCGAAGCTGAACGCTGATGCAACCGCCGCCTGTATCGGACGCGCAGCGAGCGTGTCCGAGATGCCGAGCTCATCTCGGGCGTGGGCGCCCAGTGCGTCGTGGGCCATCAGCGCAACGGCGACTTGTCTCGCGAGTGCGGGATCGAGGCCGCGATCGACATAGATGGCGGTCAGCTCCCGCCGTTCCCCTTCTTCGTCCGCCCCGAGCTCCGCTCGCTCGCGTTCGAGCTCGGCCTGCTCGGTATCCGCCTGCGAATGGACCGACACGTACTCCCCGGCGGCCATCGACATGGCGCCGGCGACCAGCCCCGCGATTCCGGCGACCAGCACGTCGCTCGCGCTCGC
>JBGSUY010000759.1:0-3154 GCA_041753195.1 Chromatiaceae bacterium | reverse complement strand
GGCGCAGAGACGCGCGGCGACCGCCGCCGCGGAGCCTCCCGAGGACCCGCCCGGGACCTTGCCCGGGTCCCAAGGGTTGCGGACCGGCCCATAGAAGCTGGTCTCGTTGGACGATCCCATGGCGAATTCGTCCATGTTGGTCTTGCCGAGGACCACGGCGCCGGCCGCGGCCAGGCGCTCCACTACGGTGGCGTCATAGGGGGCGATGAAGTTGTCAAGCATCCGGGAGCCGCAGCTGGTGCGCAGCCCCTCGGTGCAGAAGATGTCCTTGTGAGCGATGGGGATACCGGTCAGCGGACCTCCAGTCCCGGCGGCAATGGCCCGGTCTGCCCGCTCGGCGCCGGCCAGGGCCTGCTCAGCGGCGACCGTGACGAAGCTGTTGAGCCGGGTATCGAGCCGCTCGATCCGATCGAGGTAATGAAGCGTCAATTCGACGCTGGAATAGGCCCGCGCGTCTAGGTCCCTGCGAAGCTCGGCAATTCCCTTCTCGTGCATCAGGAGCCCCTGCCGCCCATCTCATGGCCCTCGGCCCTCGGCCCTCGGCCCTCGGCTTTCGCCACTCGATTCACTCGATCACCCTGGGGACCAGATAGAGCCCGCCCTCGGTCAGGGGCGCGATGGCCTGGAAGCGCTCTCGTTGGTCGGCCTCGGTGGCAGCGTCCGGGCGCAACCGCTGGGCCATGTCGTGCAGGGGATGGGCCATGGGCTCGACCCCTTGGGTGTCCACAGCATCCATCTGCGCCACCAGGTCCAGGATCCTGGAAAGGTCCTGCGCATAGCGGGCTATCTCCTCGGGAGAGATGGCGAGCCGTGCCAAATGGGCGATATTCTCGACGTCTGCGCGTAACAACGCCATGACTCTTCCCGCCCTCGAGCGATCCTAGGCAAGCGGGCAACATACCATAGGACGTCGGGTGCTTGGAACGTCGAGGACGTCCCGCGGCGGACGACCGGCGAGCCAGCCAGCGGAAATCGGCCTCCGGCTCGCCTTGCCGACCGCGGGACGCATTGCTAGATTACCGCCCTCTCTCCTCCGTGGTTCCTATGGGAACCCCCCGAATCTTCCCCTCCGGCTGCCAGCGGGAGCCTGGCGCTGGTCCCCCTGTTAAGGTAAGTACCTGATGTTCTTCAGACGCTTTCGCGGTCTTTTTTCCACCGATCTGTCGATCGACCTGGGTACCGCCAACACCCTAATCTATGTGCGCGGCCAGGGGATCGTGCTCAACGAGCCCTCCGTGGTGGCCATACGCCAGGAGCGGGCGGGGGGGCCCAAGTCGGTGGTGGCGGTAGGGGAGGAGGCGAAGCTAATGCTCGGGCGCACGCCCCAGAACATCACGGCCATTCGGCCCTTGAAGGACGGTGTCATCGCCGATTTCACGGTTACCGAGAAGATGCTCCAGTTCTTCATCCATAAGGTCCACGAGAGCCGCATGGTGCGCCCTAGCCCGCGGGTCCTGATCTGCGTGCCCTGCGGCTCGACCCAGGTGGAGCGGCGCGCCATCAAGGAATCGGCGGCTGGGGCCGGCGCCCGGGAGGTCTACCTGATCGAGGAGCCCATGGCGGCGGCCATTGGGGCTGGGTTGCCGGTGGACGAGCCCCGGGGCTCCATGGTTATCGACGTGGGGGGCGGCACGTCCGAGGTGGCGGTGATCTCGCTCAACGGCATCGTTTATTCCAACTCGGTGCGGATCGGTGGGGACACCTTCGATGACTCCATCATCAACTACGTGCGGCGTAACTACGGGACCCTGATCGGAGAGGCCACGGCGGAGCGGATCAAGCATGCCATCGGCTCCGCCTTCCCGGGAAACGAAGTGCTGGAGATCGAGGTCAAAGGCCGGAACCTGGCGGAGGGGATCCCGCGGAGCTTCACCCTGAACAGCAACGAGATCCTTGAGTCCCTCCAGGAGCCCTTGATGGGGATCGTGGGGGCGGTCAAGACGGCGCTGGAGCTGACCCCGCCCGAGCTCGGCTCGGACGTTGCCGACCGGGGCATCGTCCTGACCGGCGGCGGGGCGCTGCTGCGGGACTTCGACCGCCTGGTGGAGGAGGAGACGGGCCTGCCGGTGGTGGTGGCTGAGGATCCCCTGACCTGCGTCGCCCGGGGCGGTGGCAAGGCGCTGGAGATGCTCGACAGCCGCGGACTCGACCTGTTTACGACGGAATAGCCGAGGCTCGAGTCCCGGTGCCCTGTCAGGGGCGCGCGCGTCGCCGCGGGGTCGGGTTGACGGAGGCTCCGCGAGGTTAGACGCTATCAAGACCCTGTTCCTGCATGGTCCCTCTCCCACCTTCCGGGTGATCCTGGCGGCGCTGGCCGCCCTAGGGCTCATCGTGGCGGACCATCGTTTTCAGCATCTGGGGGCGCTGCGGGCCACCCTCGCCGTGATGGTCTACCCTCTCCAGGTCTTGGCGGACCTCCCGGTTCGCCTGGCGCGCAACGCCCAGGGCCGACTGGCGGACGAGCGCATGCTGCGCGATCAGAACGAGGCAATGCGCCGCGAGAACCTGGTGTTGAACGCCCGCCTCCAACAACTTGTCGCGCTCGAGTCGGAGAATATGCGCCTCCGCGATCTGTTGGGCTCGTCCTTCCGGATCGGTGAGCGGGTCTTGATCGCCGAGATCCTGGCCGTCGATCTGGACCCGGGCCGGAGGCAGGTCGTGGTGAATAAGGGGTCCCGGTCCGGGGTCTTCGTGGGTCAGCCGGTGCTCGACGCCAACGCCGTGATGGGGCAGGTGGTGCACACTAATCCGCTTTCCTCCACGGTGTTGCTGATCACCGACTCGGAGCATGCCCTGCCGGTGGAAGTCAACCGCAATGGGCTGCGAACCATCGCCCGCGGGACCGGCGTGGGACAGGATCTGGAGCTCTTGCACATCCCCAAGAACGCCGACGTGCGCCTCGGCGACCTCCTCGTCACCTCGGGCATGGGCGGGCGCTTCCCCCGGGGCTATCCCGTGGCTCGGGTGACGGGGGTGCGGCATGATCCGGACGACCCCTTCACCGTGGTCACGGCGGAGCCGACGGCACGCCTCGACCGCAGCCGCGAGGTGCTCCTGGTCTGGACCCTGAGCCCCGAGTCGTCCATCGACTCGACCATCGAGGCGCTCGGCGAGACCCTCAGTGGCGCGGCCCCGGGGAGCGGCGTCACGGGCC
>JBGSUY010000758.1:0-3862 GCA_041753195.1 Chromatiaceae bacterium | reverse complement strand
TCATCATCGACCTCGGTTTCAACATGCCGAATCCCAACCCGCAGCAGCCGCTGCTCACCCGGCCAGCGTCCCCGCTGGGCCGAGGTGCCGAAGCCCCGCTGGTCCACCGCATAGACCGCCAGCCCCTGGGCGCTAAGGTAGTCGCCCAGGCCCGAGAATGCGTGGCCGTAGTCGTTAAAGCCGTGTAGGCCGAGCACCAGCCCCCGGGCACTGCTGGGATCCCCCCAGCGCCACAGGGGCAGGCGATAGCCGTCCTCCATAACCGCCGACTCGGCGGCAAGCCGAGGCGCCTGGGCCAGTGCCGCTGGGGTCTCGACCCTCGGCGGGGCGCAGGCCGCGAGCAGCGTCAGGCAGGTGGCGGCCAAGGCACCAACATAAACGAGCCGCGAATGAACGCGAATGAACGCAAATAGGGACAAGAGGCTGGGGGCTGATCGGTCTAACTTGGCGCCGCCGCGGTCTCCTTCTTGGCCCCCCGCAGCGATCCCCAGGTCACGTAGAGGGTCGGCAGGAAGACCAGGGTCAGCAGCGTGGCCACCAGCAGCCCGCCCATGATGGCGAAGGCCATGGGCCCCCAGAAGACCTCGGGGGCGATGGGGATGAGCCCCAGGACCGTGGACAGGGCCGTGAGCATGATGGGGCGCAGGCGCGAGGCGCTGGCATCCACCACGGCCTCTTGCAGGGGCTTGCCGGTGCGGCGCTCCTGCTCGATCTGATCGATCAGGATGACCGAGTTCTTGGCGATCATGCCGATCAGGGCCAGCACCCCGAGGATGGCCACGAACCCCAGGGGCGCCTGGGCGACGAGCAGCGCCCCCACCACCCCGATGAGCCCCAATGGCACCACGCTCAGCACGATCAATAGCAGGGGGAAGCTGCGGAGCTGGAAGACCAGCAGCGTGATCATGATCAGCAGCATCAGGGGCACCACGGCCATGACGGAGGCCTGGGACTTGGCGCTCTCCTCCACGGTGCCGCCCGCCTCGATCCAATAGCCGGCGGGTAGCCGCGCGTTGAGCGCATCAATGGCCGGGGTCAGGTCCGCGACCACCGAGTCGGGCAGCATGCCGGGGACCACGTCCGCCTGGACCGTGAGGGTCGGCACCCGGTCCCGCCGCCAGATCATGGGGTACTCCTGGCCGTAGTCGAAGCTCGCCACCTGGTCCAGGGGCACGGTGCGCCCGTCCCGCAGGGGGATCTCCAGGGTCCTCAAGGTTGAGAAGGACAGGCGCTGACCCTCCCGCTCCCGGGCCACCACGTCGATCAGGAAGATGTCGTCCCGCACCTGGGTGACGGTGGTCCCGGTGATGTGGGTGTTGAGCACCGCGGCTACCGCCGCCGAGGACAGGCCCAGGCGTCGCACCTGGTCCTGGTCGATGCGGATGCGCACCTGGCGTCCGGGCTCCATCCAGTCGAAGTTGACGTCCCGGGCCCCGCGATGGTCGGCGATGATCTGGCCGAGCTCCAGGGCGATCTCACGCAGCCGCTCCAGGTCATCCCCCAGGACCCGATACTGGATGGGCCAGCCCACGGGGGGGCCAAGCTCCAGGGGCGAGACCCGGGTGACGGCCTGGGGCACCTCCTCATCGAGGTACTGGGCGAGCTTGACCTCCAGACGCTCCCGGGCGGCCACATCCTTGGCCACCACCACCGCCTGGGCAAAGAAGGGGTTGGGGAGCTGGACGTTGAGCGGCAGGTAGAAGCGTACCGCCCCCCAGCCCACGTAGGTGCTCCAGTGGGCCACGTCCGGGTCGGCGGCCAGGACGGCATCGAGCCGGTCGGCCTCGCGGGCGCTGGCGTGGATGGAGGCGTTCTGAGGCAGGCTGATGTCCACCAGCAGATCGGTGCGGTCCGAGGCCGGGAAGAACTGCCGGGGCACCAGGCCGAGTCCGTAGAGTGCGGCCACGAAGGCGGCGACCGTGAGGGCGATGGTCAGCCAGCGCAGCCGGATGGCCCCCTTGAGCAACCCCCGGTAGGCCCGCAGCAGCCCGCCGGGGCTCGACTCGTCGGTCTGAGTCTTGGGCGGGACCAGCAGAAGCATGCCCAGCAGTGGGGCGAAGACCACCGCCACGAACCAGGAGACGAGCAGGGTGATGCCCACCACCGCGAAGATGTCGAAGGTGTACTCGCCGGCGGAGCTGGCGGCGAAGCCCACGGGGACGAAGCCGGCGATGGTGACCAGGGTGCCGGTCAGCATGGCGAAGGCCAGGGTTCGGTAGGCATAGGTGGCGGCCTCGGCCTTGGGCTCGCCCAGGGCGAGGCGTCGGGACATCGCATCCACCGTGGTCATGGCATCGTCCACCAGGAGTGCCAGGGCGATGATCAGGGCCCCGAGCGAGATGCGCTGCAGGTCGATGTCCAGGATGTTCATGAGGGCGAAAACGGTGGTCAGCACCAGGGGGATGGCGAGCGCCACCACGGTCCCGGCCCGCACCCCGAGGCTCAGGAAACTGACCCCCAGGATGATGACGATGGCCTGCCACAGCGAGGTGGTGAAGTCATTGATGGCCGCATCCACGGTCTCCGGCTGGTCCGCCACCCGGGTCGCCTCGATGCCGATGGGCAGGTCCGCCACGATCTCGCGCATGGCCTGACGGATGTTCTCGCCCAGGGCCAGGATGTCGCCCCCATCGCGCATGACGATGGCGAGCCCGATGGCGTCGACGCCGTTGACCCGGAACATGGGCTGGGGCGGGTCGGCGAGGCCCCGGCGCACCTGGGCGATGTCCCCCAGGCGCAGCATCCGGTCCCCGATGGCGAAGTTGACCGCGAGCAGGTCCGCCTCGGAGGCGAAGGCGCCGGAGACCCGCAGCGAGATGCTCTCGTCCCCGGTCTGGATGACGCCGGTGGGACGCACCAGGTTCTGGGCCTCCAGGGCGGCCACCAGGGCGGCGGGGTCGAAGCCGAGGCCGGCCAGGGTGCGCATGTCGAACTCGATGAAGATGCGCTCGTCCTGGGCCCCCAGGACGCTGACCTTGGAGACGTCCGGGACCCGCAGGAGCTTCGAGCGCGCCTCCTCCACATAGTCACGCAGCTCCCGGTGGCTGAAGCCGTCCGCGGTGAAGCCGTAGATGATCCCGTAGGTGTCGCCGAACTCGTCGTTGAAGCCGGGCCCCACGATCCCGCGGGGCAGGGTGTGACGCATGTCCGCCACCTTCTTGCGCACCTGGTACCAGGTGTCCTCCACCGCCTTGGGGCCGGTGTCGCCCGTCAGGTCCACGAAGATGGTGGTCTGGCCCGGGCGGGTGAAGCTCCGCAGGGTGTCGAGGTTGGGGACTTCCTGGAGGGTGCGCTCCAGGCGCTCCGTGACCTGGAGCTTGGTCTCCTCCAGCGTGGCCCCCGGCCAGGCGGCGCTCACCACCATGGTGCGGAAGGTGAAGGGCGGGTCCTCGGCCCGTCCGAGCTGGAAGAAGGCGGAGACCCCGGCGACCACCGAGATGACCATCAGATAGACCACCACCGAGCGGTTGTTGATGGCCCATTCGGAGAGGTTGAAGCCCTTCATTGGTTGGCCTCGGGCTTGCCCGTTTCCGAGGTCGGGCCGGGCTCGGTCGCCGGTTGGATGCGGGTCTCAATGACGGGCTCAGCGCTGGTCGCGGGTGACGGCGCCCCGAGGAGTCGCACCTGCTGACCGGGCCGGAGCGTCTGGACCCCGGCGGTGACCACCAGCTCCCCGTCGCTCAGGCCGTGGGCGATCAGCACCCGATCGAGCTCGAAGCGCGCCACATCCACTGGTCGCAGGGCCACGGTACTGGTGTCGGGATCCAGCACCCAGACGGCCGGCTCACCCTGGGAGGAGGTCAGGGCCGCGGCGGGGACGGCCATCCCGGCGCCGCCGCCCAGCTCGACCGTGCCGGTCACG
>JBGSUY010000757.1:0-3793 GCA_041753195.1 Chromatiaceae bacterium | reverse complement strand
GCCACCACGCTGTTGTTGGAATGTAGGTCGATTCCGCCGTACAGTTTCATCGTCGACTCCTCCCGCCGGGTCTCCGGCTCAGGTCTCTCCTACCTGAACTGTAGGCCCGCGGTCGGGGTCGGCTAGATGCTTTTCAGGGTGCTCATCGCCCAGAGCCCAACCGAGATCGGGGCCGCCCTTGGGGGCCAGCGACCGACCTACTGCTCGGCGCCCTGCTCTGTGCCGCCGCCCTCCAGACCGGTCGGGAGCAACCCCCGCAGCCGCGGGAGGCCGGCATCTGGCTCTATGGGGAGGCCATCCCAAGGGGGGCCATGGAACAGACGGACGCGGCCCTGGTGATGCGGGCCATCGCCCTGGCCCAAGGGGGGGACTCGGTCCCCCCTGCCCTGCTCCAGGACCTGGCAGCGGATACGGAGCGCTTCGTGCGGCGTGTCATTGGGCAGGCTTAAGCGGGCCAGGCTGAAGCGGGGCAGACGCCGCCTTGGCTAGCTCCCACAGCCGCTCCATCTCATCGCGCACCTCGGTCCCGGCCCTGAGCCCCAGATCCTGGAGCCCCGACTCCACCCGGGCGAAGCGGTGCTCGAAGCGATGGTTGGCGGCGCGCAGGGCCTGCTCCGCATCCACCCCCAGGTGGCGCGCCAGGTTCACGCAGGAGAACAGCAGATCACCGATCTCGTGGACCCGCTCGATGGGGTCCACATGGGCCGCCAGGGTCTCCCGACACTCGTCGAGCTCCTCCCGGACCTTGTCGAAGACCCCCTCGATGGCGTCCCAATCGAAGCCTACCGAGGCCGCCCGCCGCTGAAGCTTCTCCGCCCGCACCAAGGCAGGGAGGGCCTGGGCGACCCCGGCGAGGACCCCCCTGCCCTCGAGACCCTTGTCCGCCCGCTCGGCGGCCTTCTCCCGCTCCCAGTGGGCGCGCACCGCCGCCTCGTCCTTCAGGTCCGCGTCGCCGAAGACGTGGGGGTGGCGCCGGATCATCTTGTCGCAGATGGCCTGCACCACGTCCGAGAAGCGGAATGCCCCCTGCTCCTCGGCCATGCGGGCATGGAAGATCACCTGGAACAGCAGGTCCCCCAGCTCGTCCCGCAGACCCGGGATGTCCTCGTTCTCGATCGCCTCGGCGACCTCATAGGCCTCCTCCAGCGTGTAGGGCAGGATGGTGCGGAAGGATTGCTGCAGGTCCCAGGGGCAACCGCCCTCCGGCTCCCGCAAGCGGGCCATAATGGCGAGCAGGGTGTCGATCGTGGCGCGGTCCAGCATCTGACCTCCGGGAGGGCGGCTCAGGCGTAACGGTTGAAGACCAGCCCGAGGAGCACCGAGCCGATCCCGCCCCAAAACCAATAGGCCTTCGGGATGCCGATGATCTCGCCCGGGCGGGACTGGAAGGGGTCCCTGAGGATGGCGGAAAGGTGGGGTCCCGCCAAAAGCCAGGGCAGAAAACCGAAGAGGGTCGGAACCCCCAGCCAGAGAGGGACCGGCTCATTCAGGAACAGGCCGACCGCCAAGGTCGGCCAGAGCAGGATGTAGGCAGCGGTGAGCCGCGCATCCAGTGACTTGTCCGCGGTGCGGGCGAAGGCCAGGACCGCCACCGCCCCCCACAGGGCCGCGATCAGGACGACGACGAACCTCACTCACTCGGCCCCTTTTACCCCATCGGGGAATCCAACCCCGCGAGGCCCACGCGCGCGCGCCCGGCGCGTCAAGACCTTCCAGCAAGCCGTCAGGGCCACCCTCCCTCTACAGCCACAACGCCCGGGAATAACCAACACGTCGATCAAGACTCGGTCAGAATTGTCCGGTGCGCAGCAGCACCAGGGTGCAGGCACGCTCGAAGGGGATGCGGGCATTGCGTAGGGCCACCTCCAAGGCATGCGACTCGGCGCCGGGATTGAGAATGACCCGCCCGGGCTTCAGGTCGACGATCGCCTGGATCTGGCCCTGGACCCGCTCGGGGCCGATATAGAGGGTCAGGGTATCCACGGGCTCACCGATTGCGGCGAGTGAATGGACCACCGGGATGTGCTCGATGCGCTGGGCCTTGGGATGCACCGGGATGACCCGAAATCCCTTGCCGTGCAGGAGCTTCACCGCCTGGTAGGCATAGCGGACCGGCTTCGGGCTGGCCCCCAAAACCACCACCGTGCGATCTTCCGGGTTGCGTATCCCCTGCACCGGCCCCTCCAATGACCCCCGCATCCACCTCGCCCCCGATTAGCCAGGGTGGAGGAATGGCCAAGGGTAGCGGAACCCTCGGGGCCCGGTCCATGACATCCTCAGGACCGGCCTCGCCGACGGAGCAGCCCATGTGCGGACGGTTCACGCAGAAATCGGACCCCGTGGTCTACGCGGCCTGCTTCGACTTGGAGCTCGGTCAGGGTCCCGCCTGCCTCCTTATCGCTCCTCCCGCCCGCCCCCCGCCGAGGAGTGGAGCCTGGAGCCCGTGGGCACGCGCGTCAACACCCCGCGCGACAAGGGCCCAACCCTGACGGAGCCGCTGGCTCCCGACCTGATCCGGCCCAGGGGCACCCGTTTAGGTCACGCGAAAATTGACAGGCCCCCTCCCCATCCGGATAATCGCGCGCTCTGCGATGCACCGGCCCGTTCGGTGCCTCGACCGGTCAATCAGCCCGCAGGCATGCGCGGCTGGATAGAGCCTCCAGGGACGGAGCGTCCAAATCTGCGCCCGTAGCTCAGCTGGATAGAGTACCTGGCTACGAACCAGGTGGTCGGGAGTTCGAATCTCTCCGGGCGCGCCATCTTTTCAATGACTTAGGCGATTTCACCGCCTGTCGTCAAAACCCCAGCGTGACTTAATCGCGACTCGCCGCCCTCGAGGGCGGCGAGCGCACTACGTGCGTTCTCGGGTGCCAGGTGCGCGTAGCGCTCCGTCATCATGACCGTGCTGTGCCCCAACACATCCCTGACCTTGGCGAGCGAGACTCCCGCCTGAACGAGCCACGCGGCACAGGTGTGCCGCAGTTCGTGGAAGCGGAAGTCGCTGATGCCCGCCCGCCGACACGCGGTCGCAAAGCTGCGCTGCACGCTGGCGATTGCGTTGCCCGATGCGTCGGTGAACACCCACGGGCAGTCGGGGCAGTTTGCCTCACGGTAGCGGGACCGTTCGATCACAGCCTCCAGGGCCCGCGCGTTCAAGGGTACCGTCCGGCGCTTTCCGGACTTCGTGTGTCTTCCCTCCAAGTAGATGAGCGTCGCCTTCAGATCCAACCTCAACCACTCGAGTGCGAGCAACTGGCCACGGCGCATCCCCGTGTGCAGCGCGAGCTGAATGAGGGGCGCAAGATGCGGCGCCATGGACTCCTGTCTTGCCGCCGCGATGAGGTCGTTCGCCTGCTCCGGGGTAAGCCAACGCAGCCGTCCCTCCGGCTCCTTCAGCATCCGTTCCGGAACCGGGTTGGGCAGTCGCCATTCCAGGGTCTTGACGACGTAGTTGATCGACGCTGACAGCACCTCCAGCTCCCGGTTGACCGTGCTCGCAGACACCCCGTCCCCAAGACGTTTTCGAACATACAGGGCGACCTCCGCGCCGGATAGAGATTCCATTTCCATCCCGTCGAAGTGCTGGCGAAGGCGTCGCACGTGCATTTTCACCGTCTCCTCGCTGTGCCGCCGTCCCGCGGTGTCGCGCAGACCCCCTGTGTCAGGATGAAAGTCCTCTCCCCCTGGAGAGATTTGTGTGACGACGGGGGCATCACCGAACCGGGGCCGGTTGGCCGCCGGGGGTCCGCCGGTAAGGAGCCCGTAGGGCGACTGGATGGCGGACCCCCGGCGG
>JBGSUY010000756.1:0-1526 GCA_041753195.1 Chromatiaceae bacterium | reverse complement strand
CGCGGGCTCCTGGCCGGCAGCAGCGCGCCCCTGATCCTGGCCTCCGTGGAATCCCTGGGGGCCATCTACCGCTCGGTCAACACCTACCCGCACCTGGCGGCCGAGGGCCTCGCGGGCAACCCGGAGGGCCAGAGCGACGCGGAGCTGGCGAGCACCGCCCGTCCCATCCTCGACCGGCTCTACCAGACCCAGATCGCCGACTGGCAGGCCCTCTACCAGACCCGTCTCAACGAGGACCGGGCCACCACCGACCTGGCGCGGGCGGCCCGGGCCGCCACCTTCGGGGCCGTGGCGAGCCTGCTGGTGGACATGGATCAGACGGTCCACGGCACCGTCGATGAGGCCGACGGCACCATCACCTACGCCGATGCCCCAGGGGCCGAGAGCTACGGCGTCGCCGACGAGGTAGCTCGGCGTGTACTCACCTCGGGCGGCCAGGTCCTGGCCGTTCGCGCCCAGGACATGCCGGAGCCGGGCAAGCCCCTCGCCGCCATCCTGCGCTATGCCCTCTGACCCTAACCCCGGGTGCGCCACCGTTTTCACAAGCCGCGACCCGCGTCCCGCGCGTGTCTCGCGACGCTCCCGTGCTTCACCCCCCCCGCACCGTCCACCGAAGCCTGGGGTTCGGGGGTCCTTAGAACGTCTGCTGAGCACCGTCGATATTCGCCCCTGGACATCCGCGACAGCACGTTGCTACGGTCCGCTCAGGGCCGAGCTGACCCCGATCGGCAAACCCCTTGCGCCGCTGGACCTGATGATCGCCGCCCACGCCCTGACCGAGGGCGCCACCCTGATCACCGCCGACCGCGCATTCGCGCAGGTCCCCGGACTGGCCCTCCGGGACTACGAGCACGCCTAGGTCAAGGTTCAGAACCAACCTGTCGAGCAAGTCCGGCGCCGTCGCAAGGCATGAACGGCGACAGGCTCCAATGGCGTTCACGTTGTTTTTGAACCGATCCTAAGGATCGCCACCCACGACATCGTCGCCAAGCTCCGGAACCTCTGCAAAGCCCTCTCGCAAGCGGGAGGATCGACCAGGCCCCGGGGCCCGGAGTCGAGGCCGGCCGCGGATCCGGCGCTGGCCGGGTCCGAGCGGCCGTGAGACGCGACCAGTCCCAGCCGGCGTGACCGTCGCCGCTTCTCCGGTCGGCGATTGCCCTCGATTCTCGCATCCGAGGGCTGTGCTCCTCGGATTCCCTGCTTGAAGTTCGCTCAAATGAGCGTACTCTTTGTTTCAAATGATTCATTCGCCGGCGCAAACCACCATGACCGCCTCTGCTCGACGCTATGTCCCCGAGGAGATCCGGGAGATCGACCATCCAGAAGCCGGCCAAGCGGCGGACGATCCACTTCGGCTGATGGGCCTGAGCGCCGGGCCGGATAGTGATGCGGTCGGGCTGGTGCGCACCGGATTGCCGACCACGGTGATCGAAGGGCTCGCCAGGTCGCTGGGCACCAGCCAGCGGGATCTTCTCGCGGCCTCGGCCATCGCACCGGCAACACTCACGCGCCGGCGTAACGCCGGA
>JBGSUY010000755.1:0-27868 GCA_041753195.1 Chromatiaceae bacterium | reverse complement strand
CTCCTCGCCGGGCCACTGAGGCGGCTCGACCCGCTGGTCGCGGCTGGGTTGATCAAGGCCCTGGGAAGGACCACTCCGGGACTGCCGGGACAAACCGCGCGGCGCCACGAGGCGAGCATTTTAGCGGAAGGCTGGGAGGATCCAGATCCGGAGATCCGTTCCTTCGTCCAGGGTCACCGGACCCTGGAGGCGACACTGCCCCTACTCTGGGACCTGACCCGCCGACGCCTTGGATCCGCCCTGCGGGGGGGCAGGATCGTACTGGAGGACGGGGCCCTCCTAATCGCCGCCACCCGCCAGCTCCGGCCGGTCAACGAGCTGGTCAAGCTGGCCGCGGCCCCGGGTCGTGAGGCGCTGATCCAGCGGCTGAGGGCCCTGGTAGGTCGCGTCGCGGACCCCGGACCCCCAGTTTCCTAGGGTGGCCTGGGGCCCTGCCCGAGCCGACTACTGGAGTTGATGCCAGACCCGCCAGCGCAAGGCGGAGGACTCCCGCAGCTGAACCAGATCCCCTTTTGAGCTGGAGATGAGGGTCATGGTCTCGCCGCCGGGCAGTACCAGGGCAGCCGGACTCGAGTAGATGCCGCCGGCAGCGAGACGCATGCTGGTACCGGCGACCGGAGTCCCCGAGGCGGTATCGAGGAGGTCCGCACTGTCGAAGGTCCCGCTGAGATCGAAGTCGAACGGCGTCTCGTCCAGGGCCGAGCCGCTGGTGAAGGAGACGGCGTTCACCCAGCTGGAGCCACCCGCTTTGCAGGGGTCGGACTCCGGGATCAGGCTCACGAAGACCACGCGGTCACCCCGCAACTGCGGCGCGAAGACGACTCGCTCGCCCGTGGGCTGACCCTCTTCGGTGTCGACCAGGTCGAGACGCCAGCCCCCGTGGATGGACCAGTCGATGGCGTTGCGGGTACTGGTCCGCCCCTCGCTGATGACGGTACTGGAGACGCTGCCGCTGACCCGAATTCCGGTCTCCAGGAGCTCTTGGTCCAACAGGGCATCAGCGGAGACAGGAACCGAGCCGCCCTGATCCCAGACCCCATAGAAGCTCTGGACGGAGAGATCGGTCACGTCTGGTTGACCCAGATAGCGTCCGGTCCCGAACAGGACGAGGGTGCCCACCCCAGTGGGGTGTGGGGCCAGCGCCACCGGTGCTGTGATGGGCTGGGCCACGCCGCCAAGGCTGCGGGCCTGAAACACCCGAAAGGGGGTCTGGCCGGGGGCGCTGTTGGCGGCGAGGCGGGTCAGGTTGAAGCGCCACAGGTTGCCGAACAGGTCTCCCGCATAGGCAATGGTGGCGACGGGGTCGCCGCCCCCGAGGGGGTTGCCGTCTGAATCCGTCAGGACCCGCCCGACCACGGTCGGCTGACCCAGCCCGTTCGGCTCCTGGACCGAGACGTCGTTCGGGTGCCGGGGATCATCGCTACGGCCGCTCTGGGTGTCGAGCTTAGCGACGAGACTGCCGGTCTCGATATCCACCACATAGAGCACCGCCCGCCCGCAGGCACTGGACCCGATGTCCTGGCTTGGGTCATCGCACCCCGCCGCGCGCGCCCCGTCGTCCTGCGAGCTGTTGTATCCGTTACCGAACACCGCGACCCAGCGGATGCTGTCGTCGGACATCAGCACCCGTACGATGGCTGGTTTGCCAAAGACATAGCCCAGATCTGAATCGTCCCGGTCGGTGAAGTCCCAGAGGTGGATCTTGGTCGCGTCGACGTCCGACCCGTCACCAAGGGACGGGGAACGGATGGCATAGACCGCCTGGGCCCCCGCGCCCAACGCCCCCACCACCACCGAATTCCAGGTCCCGGCGCCGCCGAAATAGGCGTCGCCCTCGGCGATGGGTCCATCGACGAAATTGGTGTGCTGGGGATCGCTGCCATAGCCTGGGTGGGTCAAGGTCGCCAACTTGCCGAACAGGGGCCTCGGCACATAGGCGAAGAGCTCGGTACCCGTTTCGAGCGCGACGGCCCGGAGCAGTCCGTCGTTCGACCCCGCGTAGGCAATCTCCGTGCGGCCCTGATTGCCAGTAGCGAAGGCCAGATAGGTCGGATCGTTGAAAATCCGGTTGGGTCTGCCGACGATCACCGGGGCCGCGTTGATGAAATCTCCGACCAGGCTCTCGCGCTCCCGGAAGTCGAAGGGGTCCGATTCGGCGTTTCCGGCGATGAAATCCATGACCGCCTTAGCCTCCTGCACGGCAACCGAATCGCCGGCTGGAAGCGCGGCGCCAGGATCGGCGAGACCGAGCAGGGCACGCTGATCGTCCTCAGACAGATTGCCCCAGGAGCCCGACCCGAAGGCAATGGCGCTGTCCGTCCTGGTACCGTCTGCGGAATAGGCGACGGTGCCCGTCACCAGCCGGCGGGTCGTCCACAGGGGTGATGGAATGCCTTTGCTCGGATTGCCGTCGAGATGGTCTGCGAGGGACCAATAGTAGTCGACACCGGGGTCTTCGCAGAGCGCTCCGCGGGGCTTGTTCGCCTCTGGGCAGGGCTCGACACCAGGCCCGCCCGAGACCCGGAAGGCCCTCAAATCCCCGGTCCAATCCGCGGTATTGAGGGTGGCCTGTAGGACGAACCGGGCAGCGCTCGCACTCCCGGTGCCGAAAGAAGGGGCGGCCGCCGCTGCATCACCTTTGACGGCCTCGGAGACGGTGGCAAAGACTCGCCGGAAGCTCTCGAGCAGGGCCTCCGGGTCCTTGGCGGAGCTGTAGCCGCCGCGGCCATTAATCCCCGCGTGCCAGAGATCGTCGATCCGCTCCGCGGCGGAAGGCCCCAAACCGGCCGAGAATGCCGTCCAAACCCCGGGGAATCCACTCGTAAGGATGTTGAGTCCATCGCCGTAGTCCCCGCTGGGGTACGAGACGTCCCCCTCGAGCCCCAGGCCCGCGGTAAAGGTGGTGATGTGCTGCCAATCGGCCGGGTCGTTCTTGGGGTTCCAGAACACGTAGGACGGATCTTCGCCGCTCGGTACCACGGGGTCACGTATCAGGGTCCGGACCAGATCATCCTCGTTCGGCCTGAGATCGGTGATCCAGGAATGGAAGACGACGTCGCCTAGTCCCGCTGAGTTCGAGTCCCGGTAGAGGCGGGTGGAGACATCGTCCCCGTAGCGCGTGACCCCCAATTCCTGAGCCAGAGAACCGTCCGCCGCCGGCAGGTCTTGCGCAGTCCCGTCGTTGTTCGTGAGCCAAGCAGGCGGTGCGAATCCTCGGCTGTCATCGTTCCAGCCGCCGTCGGTGAAGATCAGGTGGAACTGGTTGCGGCAGGCACGGATCGGGTTGTCGGTGCCCCGGATTGACTGGGGATCGTCCAGGTAGGTCCGATCGTCGCTGCAAAAATTGTGGATGCGAACCGCCGAGGCGATGAGGGGGGTCCAGGCGTCCGCTCTGGTCGCGAACAGCCAATCGAGGAACCACTGGCGGCGCTCATCGTTGAATGGACCAAAGGGTCCAAAGAGCTGTTGCTGAACGAAGGGAGAATTGGGAGCCGTGGAGCCTTCGACCAGGGGTTGATAGGCCAACCGCACCGATGGGTCCAACTCGGCGGCCGCACGGGTGACGACGGTCTGGAGGGTGAACCAGCGATTCCGATAGTAGGCGTACCAATTGGCGAAGTTGCGCTCCGCCAACTGCTGGTCGTTCTCCCCAGAGCCCCCAAGCAGTCCCTGACGGGCAGTCAGGATGTCGGAACTGGTGCCCTGCAGGTCCGTCGTCGAACCCACCTCTACCCGTTCCAGGCAATTTTCCACCCAGGAAGACCTCTGGGGCTGGGTAGCCTGCTCCCAGAACGCCTCGAACCCATCAGTCGAGCAGGTCGCCACTGTCCCGCCCGAATCGCTGTAAACGATTCCCTCCCTCAGCCGATGATAGAAGGCAGCGCAGTTGTCCGGGGTCGGCGCCCCGTCGTGCATACAGGCGAGGGCGAGGCTTGCCGCCTTTGCCTCGTAAAGCTGCCGACTCTCCAGCGCCGTGGTCGCGGACGCTATCAGCTCCAAAAACGCCTGATCGAGGAAAAGGGGATCCAACGCGTATGTACCCCAATAAAGGCCATCCGGGTCCTTCCCGCAGGACTCCTGAATCACCAAAGGGTTGTCCGTATCGGTAAAGTCCTGCCAAATGGGGGCATAGTGAGTCGCCAGATCGATGACGCAATCGAGATCGAGGATCGGACAGAGCGCGGCGCAGCTCGATCCGGCGAGGGCTCCGTCTAGGGCCCCCTCCTGACAGGTCGAACAAAAGGTGTTGCGGAAAAAGTCCCGGGGCGCCGCCGAGAACGAGGCATGGGCATAGCTCGAGCCGTCCGCGCGCAGGGGCGGCAGGTAGACAAGGGCGGGATCGTAGTACTGCGGGTTGGTGATGCTCGCCGTATCGCTGGCGTCGAATCGGCGCGCCGCCGCGTTAGCCGTACCCAGCTCGGCGGAGGAGTTCGCGTCGCGCATGCTGCCGGAGTTGTCCAGGGTCAGGACTAGGTTCGGCGGCACGCCCTTGAGGAGATAGGGCGGGGCATGGCTGATCGGGATACTATCCAGGCCTTGGACTGGCCCGATGGGGAGCATGATCAGTGACAGGATGCAGGCAAAAGGCCCGCCGATGCCCCAGGTTCGCGGAGCGGGCGCCGCGATCGCCCCCGATGTTGATGGCATCTGCCTCATCGTAAGCTCCTGAGACCCTTCCCAGGGCCTACCAGGCGAACACCCGGGGGATGGTCGTCTGCAAGATGGTCTTTGACTGACCGGCCGGGCCCGTGCCCAGCGCGGTCACGGTGTAGAAATAGGTCCCCCGACCCTGGGAGGCGGCCTCGAAGTCCAGCGGCGCCACATAGCGCTCCTCCACCGTCACGCGAGGCTGGGGAGTCTCCTCGCCCCCCAAGCGGGCGGAGCCATCGAGACTTGCCAACGGAACCCCCTGGACCGGTGTGGTGCTCGCACGCCAATCCGCCAACACCGCGTCCATGTGGCTGCACGCATCCGCACCGTCAGGATCCGTGACCTTGCAGCCATCCACCAGGCTTCCCGAGCCCCAGGCGTCGAGATCAGGTGGCGAGGGACTCCGCTCGATGGCGGTCAGTGCCGCCTGAAGTGCCGCCTCGGCCGCCTGGAAGGCGCTCGCCTGCTCCTTCAGGTTTCCGGCCATGCGCTCCTGAAGGATGGTGCCACGCATGGAGCCCAGTCCCAGGATCGTCATGACCGCAAGGATCAGTAGGCCCGTAATCAGCACGGCGCCGTTTTCACCGCGAGCCGTTAGACGGGCGGGTGCGAAGGGTCCCGCCCATGAGAACTGGGACTCAGGCAAAAGGGGCCCATTTGGGTCGCATTGCTTCTTCATGGCTGCAGGTACCAGGGGGCGCTGGATCGAATCGCGGTGGTGACGTCGAACGGCTGGTAGATCCGCCGGTCCGTCGCCAGCCCGTAACCGAGGTCCGTGGCCTGCGCCGTCTGGATGGGCGACGCTGCCTCGGTACGGACCTCCTCCGCCGTCGTGGCCAGGATCTGGATTCGGGCGCTATCCACCCGGTCCCAGTAGCCTCGCGCGGAAACCCAGGCGGCGTCAGTAACCTCCTCCCCGGACGCATCGAGGAATCGCGTTCCTCCGCCTGATCCGTCGTAACCATCAAAGGTCACGCGCATGTCCACAACGTCGGAGACATATTGCTGGGCCCCGGTGCTCGTGCTCCAACGACACAGGGCCGGACGGTAACGGCTGGGATTGGTGTTGCAGTTGTTCACCGGCCCCCCCTCCTGGATGCCGCCGGTTCGGCTGTCCATACAACAGACATAGAAGACGCTGTATTCGAAGGGAAAGACCCGAGCCCTCAGGGTCGTACCCGGTGAGGTCTCGGTGCCCGGTCGGTTATAGGCTCGCGCGAGCGCGGACTCGGAGTTGACTTGGCCTCCAGCAGCGTCGGCGTGACCCGAGGACGCGGATTCCCCGCACTCCTCGGGACTGCCGTCCGCATCGTAGCTCACCTCGTGCTCCAAAGCGCTCGGAGGATCCAACTCCAGGCTCTGGCATTTGGTCGGACTGGTGACGGTGAAGACATCGGTGGCCTCACAATCCGTGATCAGGGCGAGCCGCCCCCCAGAGAGGTCTTTGTGCGGCACGACAAGCTCAACCGGGCGCGTCAGGTCGGCAGCCTGGGATTCTGAGGGCAATCGCGCATACACCCCTTCCCCCACGGTGCCCCAGGACACCAGTACGTCCCCGCGTAGCCATTGCCGCGCAACCTTGTACTGGGCGCCGGCGGTGGCATTGCCAGGCAACCCGGCGAGCCAATCGGCCGTTCCCTTTTGGGAGGACGCATAACCGAGGGGCCGATCCGAGGCGATGGCCGGGAGGCCGACGCAGCCGGCTTGACCATCCGTCGGATCGAGCAGGTCGCAGGCGACGACGTGGATTGAGTCCTGGGCCTCGTCCAAGACCATACTGCGGCACCCCGTGCTGCGCGCGCCACGAAGATCCGCGGCGAGCATCTGGACGGCAAAGCGCCCGTTCTCCTGGACCCGCGCCTGCGCCTCCCCCAGGCGGTAGGATGCCTTGCTCGATACCATCATTTGGAGAATGCCGCCCATCAGGAAGAGCCCCACCGCCATGGCGACCAAGAGCTCCACCATGGCCAGACCGGCCTTGTCATACCGCGGTCTACCCGAGCCCCCGGCGCCTTTGCCCCAACGGCGACGTCGCGAAGCCCAGGCAACGGCACCGATCCGGTTCGAGGGTAGGAGATCCTTAGCAGGCATGGCTAACCGGGACTCAGATGGCCGTGGCGATACGGGTGCAGAAGCGGAACTCCCGGTCCGTCAACACCGTTGTGTCCGCATCCCCCGGCGAACGGCGATCACCGCGCCGATCGTCCCACCGAACGATGATGGCGCAATTGCCGGCGCCGCAGGGGTTGGAGTCCTGGCAGTCCAGTCGCGCGAAGTCGCCCGAGCTTGGCGGCGGTAGGCCCAGGGCACAGAAATCCCGTTGCCAACGGCTGATGGCGTCGGCGCCGCCCTGGGCCCCTTCGCAGGCGTCTGCCTCGATTACCGCCGTGCCACGGGATCCCTGTCCCAGGGGGAAGAAGGAGACGGGATCGGCGCGGAGCCGATCCGCCGCATCGTAGGCCGCAATGGTGGCCTCGGTGCGCAGCCGGGCACTGTCGTTGGCCCGCACCCCGGCAATCTGGAGCCCGGCGAGTCCCAGAAGACCGATGCTCAGAACCAGCACGGCCACCAGCACCTCGACCAGGGAGAATCCCGCCCCACGCGCCAACCGGACGCCGGCGCTCCCGCACCTTCGCGCGCCGTGGCTGAGAGCGGGTCGGGCCGCAAACGAGCGGAACAGGCCGCCCGTAGACACGTCTTTCCATTCCGACATGAACGCCTCGACCTCTTTATATCGACCGCTTCCCCGACGGCTCACCCCAGACCAACAGCCCCTCCATCGAAGCCCGCCTGGACTTGGGTGGCCATCGCGCCTGGGGCAGGACCCTTCGGCCTATCCACGATGGGCCTCGACGCAGAGGGGCCCGAGGGGAACCTGCGCCCGGACTTTTGCGACCTACGTCAAAGAATAGCGCGCCTGAGCCGTCGATTGTGGCCAAAGCGACCGGAGGAGTACTTGGAGACTGCCGAAATACAGGTAAGAACGGGGCACGCGCGCCCAAGGTCCCGAAGGCGACCGAACCTGACCGGCCCGGACAGGGGAGCTTGGCAGAGGCACTGGGGAGGGCAGAAATGGCGGAGAGAGAGTCCGCTTACGCCGCGTCCGGCAACGTCCATCAATTTCCATTAAATAAATATTTTTCAGTATCTTATCTTTCGTAAGCATCCGTCGTGATCCACCACCATCCGACGCCCATTTGTGGGTAGAATTGTGGGTATGCTTTCCAACCCACAAGACCCGAGGCGGGCATGGCACGCGGCATCCACCTACTGTCTGCCAAACAGGTAGAACACGCGAAAAAGCCGCTGAGCGACGGCGGCAACCTTTGGATTTACCCGCAAGGTAGCAGCAAGCCCTGGTTCTTCCGGTACACCATAAACGGACGTGCCCGGCAGATGGGACTGGGCTCCTACCCCCACAAGTCTCTCGAGAAGGCACGGGCGGAAGCGGACCACTACCGCAAGCTCCTCAAGAGCGGCATAGACCCGCTCGAGCACCGCAAAGCCGAGGCCCTGAGGAAGGAGCTCGAGGCAGCCAAAGCGCTCACCTTCACGCAATGCGCCGCCCGCTACATCCTCTCGCACCGGCATGGGTGGAACAACCGCAAGCATGCACACCAGTGGGTCTCCACCCTGAAGACCTACGTCCGCCCCAAGATCGGGTCCATGCCGATCGCAGAGGTCGACACCGACGCGGTTCTCGGGATCCTCCGTCCCATCTGGAAAGCGAAGACGGAGACGGCAAAACGCGTGCAAGGCAGAATCGAGAACATCCTCGACTGGGCGACGGCTCGCGAGTACCGCACGGGGAACAATCCGGCGCGCTGGCGGGGGCACCTGAGCCAGTTGTTGCCCCGGCCAACCAGAGTGCGGACCGTACGCCACCACCCGGCGATGCCGTACGCCGAAGTCCCAGCGTTCATGGCAGGGCTCGTGAAAGATCGCGGAGTTGCTGCTCTGGCTCTCCGCTTCCTAGTGCTGACCGCCTCGCGGACCAGCGAAACCCTGCGAGCGCAGTGGCCAGAGATCGACATCGTCGACCGCGTCTGGACGATCCCCGCTCACCGCATGAAGTCAAGACGGGAACATCGCGTTCCCTTGAGTGGCGACGCTGTCGCCGTTCTCGAAGCCCTTCCACGACTGGAGGGATCGCCCTATGTGTTCCCCGGTGCCCGCCATGGGCGACCGCTTTCTGACATGTCGTTGCTTCAGCTCATGCGGCGCATGGGTTATGGAGGCGAAAGCGCTCGCGGCCCCTACGTTCCGCATGGATTTCGTTCCAGCTTCAGGGACTGGTCCGGCGAGGTATCGAGCTTCCCGCGCGACGTCGCCGAGATGGCACTGGCGCACGTCATCCAGAACAAGGCTGAGGCCGCCTACAGACGCGGCGATTTATTCGACAAGCGCCGTGACATGATGGAGGAATGGGCGGACTGGTGCCGACAGGCCGGCGGAGGCAAACCGGAACCACGCGTCAAGACCCGGCACCCGTGAAACGGCGACTGCTCTCGGATCAGGTGTGGCACTCCGTTCAACGCCTCGCCCGCCTCCCGCCTTGCGGTCTGGACCTCTCCCTCCGCAACCCCGTAGCACCCAGCAGGACGGACGCTCCGTTTCCGGTGACCGACGTATCAGACTTCGCGCCGACGCGCGTCAGCGCCCCCCTGCCATCTTCTGCACTTGAGACACGCTTCCGCGTTTCCTCACCAAGTGCACCAGACATCAGCATCCCTCGACGGGGTTGGTTCGGGGTCCCTGTGGACGATGCGCATGCGACGTGGAAGTCGGGCGCTGCTTCGAGTGAGGTGTCTGCGAAAGTCGAGGTGGTGACGGGCACGAGCCTGGACGGCAAAGCCCCGGAGACTGAGCACGAAGCGCACGTGTGCTTGGTCACCCTGCCCAGCTGGTCTCCACGGTCGTGGAGACTGGACAGCATGCGCCCCCGGGGGACCGTTCCTGTCGCTATGCCGGTCACCGGCCGCAGCGGCAGCGGTCCGACCGAGGTTCCAGAAAGCGGACGCTGCGCTGCGATGCCTTGCGAACGGCTCCACGATGGTTGCTGCCCCTCGACGACAACCGCTTGGCTGCCCGCTAAGGACGCGTAGCGGACTGTCGCGGTCAACCCTCTCGGCAGCCAGCCCCGTACCCACAACGCGGCGCACGCGATCCAAGCCCGCCGCATATGCCAACCCGACCAACCCTAGGTACGTCGCGCCATCCCGTTGATCCGACGGCGACTTGGGCATAATGTTGGCGCTCTTCGGCGCTGGTTTAGGCGGCCAAGCTGCGCCATTAGTGCTTTAGGCGGCAATATGGCCGCCTAACACACTAACGGTGCAGTCCCAGCAGCCGCCTAACCTTCTGACGAAGAACGGGATATTTGGAGTACTGACCGGTCGGGCCCAAAATATCGGGACCGCTCGTCCGGCGAATACTAGTTGGCGCCATTCCATCAGAGCCACTTTGAACGTTAGAACACCTTCGCCCAGATGATTACGCAAATTCTCTGGCCCGAGGACAGAATCGATCATATCTCTCGGCACGGCGTAAGCCCTGACGAATTTGAAGAAGTATGTTTTGCGCCGTCACTGCTGCTCCGAGCAAAATCAGAGGGCGCTAACCCCGTCTATCATGTTCTCGGAGAGACTCGCGGCCACAAGCATCTCCTTTGTATTGTCATCCAGTTTCCCGACGGTAAGGGATATCCCGTTACGGCTCGCCCCATGACCGATCGCGAACGGGCACGATATCAGCAGTGGAAAAGAAAATGAAACACCTACCGACGACCGATTCCATCTCAGAGCTCGCGGCCTTTTGGCAGGTCAACGACCTCACAGATTTCGAAGATGAACTGGTAGAGATCAGCGAACCGGTATTCCAGCGAGCAGAGCAAATTTCCGTTAGTCTGGCCTCGGAAGACATCTCCGCTCTCCGAAAAAGAGCACGGCGCGAGAACCTTTCTGAAGCGGACCTGATATCAAGATGGGTGCATGAGCGTTTGAGCGGAAGAGAGAATTCGCCAACAAGTCGCTAAACTCGGACCTCCAAACTGCCCCGCTTCGCTCCGCAGTTTGGAGTCCGGTTAGCGTGTCGTTGGCCGTGCGCTACCGGGGCCCAGGACCCACCCGAGAGTACGTGCTGCGTGAACTTGGGGTCTTAGAGCGGGAGGAGGAACACCATGGTGGGCAAGCCCATAGACACGGTGTGCGTGGTTGGAGCCGGTTTCATGGGGCAGCAAATTGCGCTGCAGTCGGCACTACATGGACTGAACGTCTCGATGTATGACATCTCCACAGAAGCTCTCCAGCGCGCACCGCTGGCGCTGAAGACTATGCTGGATCAACTTGCATCGCAGAAGCAGTTCTCTGCGGAGGACAAAGAACGAATACTAACCCTCGTGCGACCCACGCGGGATGCAGCCGAAGCCGCAAGGAATGCAGGCCTAGTGATAGAGAACGCTCCGGAGAACGCAGAAGTGAAGCGGGAGATACTCGCCAAGTTCGACAACCTCTGCCCGGCGGACACTATACTGTCCACGAACAGCTCGGCGATCCGCGCTTCTTCTCTGGAAGGCGCGACCAAGCGCCCGGACAAGGTGCTGAACCTGCACTTCTACTCTCCGGTGTGGTCCCGGCCGATGGTGGAACTCATGGGAGGAACTGAGACATCGGAGGACACGCTGAACCGGGTCAAGCAGTTTGCACGATGCATCGGTCTGCTGCCGCTGATGGTGATGAAAGACAGTACAGGATTCATCTTCAACCGTATCTGGCACGCGATCAAGATGGAGTCAATGACCGTCGTGGATACCGGTGTAGCCTCACATCAGGACGTAGACCGAGCGTGGATGATCGCGACGGGCATGCCGATTGGGCCATTCGGTCTCATGGACATGATCGGCCTCGATGTTATCCGCGACGTTGCCATGGTCTATTACCGGGAGACTCAGTATGAGAAGGACCGTCCGCCTGGGCTCTTGACCGATATGATCGAGCGCGGGGAACTGGGAGTCAAAACCAGCAGGGGTTTCTATGATTACCCGAATCCGGAGTTTCAGGAGCGTGGCTTCCTGAAAGCAAGTGGGGGGTAGTCATTGGGCTTCTTGGGCACACGCAACGAATGGCGAAACAGGGCGCACGGTGTCCGTTGGGCCAACCACTGAGAATCGGCCCTGTTAACTGGTAACTGGAATGGTGCTGCGGATACGAAGGTCCTGACGCCCAACAAGGAAACACTGATTTAATCCGTGGCCCCACCGAAAGGGCGCGATTGGTAGAATAGTGCATCGTCCGCCACCTTTGCCGAGCCTGCCGATGCAGCAGATCTCCTTTGCCGATGCCGAGTTTGCCGCCAAGAAGCGGGTGACGCGCCGGGAGCGCTTTTTGGCCGAGATGGAACAGGTGGTGCCGTGGGCGGCGCTGCTGGCGGTGCTGGCACCGCACTACTTTCCTGGGGCTGAGGGACGGCGCGGGCGCCCACCGATTGGCCTGGAGCGGATGCTGCGCATGTACTTTCTGCAGCAGTGGTTCGGGCTCTCCGACGAGGGGTTGGAGGATGCGATCTACGACTCCCAGGCCCTGCGCGGCTTCTTGGGGCTGGATCCGGGGCGCGAGGCGGTGCCCGATGCCACCACGCTGCTGGGGTTTCGCCATCTGCTGGAGCAACAGGGGCTGACCGAGGCGATCTTCGAGACCGTCAATGAAGGACTGCGCGCGCAGGGGCTGATGCTGTCGAAGGGCACGATGGTGGATGCCACCATCATCGCCGCGCCCCCTTCGACCAAGAACCGGGACAAGGCCCGCGATCCCGAGATGCACCAGACCAAAAAGGGCAACCAGTGGCACTTCGGGATGAAGGCCCACATCGGCGCGGATGCCGACTCGGGGCTGGTGCACAGTCTCACCTGCACCGCGGCCAACGTGGCCGACGTCAACGAGACCGAGCACCTGCTGCACGGCGCGGAGGAGGTGGTGTTTGCCGACGCCGGTTACATTGGCGCCGAGAAGCGCGCGGCGCTCAAGGAGCGCCCGGTGAAGTGGCACATCGCCATGAAGCGGGGCCGCCTCAAGGCCATGGCCGAAGGGGCGCTCAAGGAGCTCACCGTCCGCGCCGAGCGGCTCAAGGCCCAGATCCGTGCCCGCGTCGAGCATCCGTTCCATGTGGTCAAGAACCTCTTCGGTCACCGTAAGGTCCGCTACAAGGGCCTGAAGAAGAACGCCGCCCAGTGTTTCACCCTGTTCGCCCTGGCCAATCTGGTGATCGCCAAGAAGCACCTCTTGGCCTGATACACCCAAGGTGCGCCCAGAGCCCGGGCAACGGGCCGGGCAACACCTGAAATTGACCTCGGAGAAGCCCAAAACCGCTCATTCAACCAGTCCCTTTTGAAACAATGGCCCTCGGGGGCGACACAAGACTGGAAAACCAACTTTGATCAGCGCTTCCACAACGGCTTTCAGCGGGTGACGCACTGCGCCGCCGCTGAAGCCAACGTTAGCGACTCCACAGTTCGCAGTGCGATCCATCGCGGCCGCTCCCTCGCCAACTCGCTGTGGCAGTTCCGGGCCGTACCCGGTCTATCCCGAGCGAGATGGCAAGCGTCCGCTTCGCGCGTTTTGTGGACTCTCGCAGTCGACCCACTGAGTGGCAGAAAAATGGCGAATTTGCCGACAGTCGGCTCTTGGTCGACGACTCGCCGCGATCTGCCAAGATTTTGCCCTAGCCGGCGAAAAATCATGCGTCTGCTCTAGCCGAGACGCCGCCACCAGCGCGGCGCGGCTGCGTATCCCCACCGTGCTCATGACCAGCTTCGCTTTCATCCTCGCCCTGGTGCCGCTCATCATCGCCAGCAGCGCCGGCGAGGCGAGCCCGCGCGTGATTGGCTCCGCCCTCCTCCGCGGCATGCTCATCGCCTCCACCGTGGGCATCTTCCTAATCCCCATGCTCTACGTCGTCTTCCGGTGGCTGCGGCAGAGGCTCCACGGCGGGGCGGTGAGCCGCGGGGTCGCCAAGGAGGCGCCGGCACAATAGGCCTCGCTGAGGCGCGCTTCGGTTCGAGCCCGGCGATTGGCGGAACCCGCTGCCGCGTGCAGCCCTACAAGCGCTACTTGCAGATATTCATCTCGGCTTTTTCCCACTTCTTTTCGGTCATTGCGAGCGCTTCTCCGATGGCGGTCGCGTACTGCTCCATATACGCGTCCTCTGGATGAATCCCGATGTATCCTGGTACGTTGAATAGCTCCGCCAGCTGGAACTCCTTGAACATGACCGCTATCTCGTCTTTGCCTTTGAACCCCCAGGGGTAAGCTACCCGAACCTGCGGATGCAGAGCTGCAAGTGCGCAGACCTGCTGCCGAAAGTTGTTGCGCCACACATAGTAGTCTGATGTTTTTTCGAGCTGCGTTACACCCGCATCGACGAGAGCCTGCAGCTGCGATTCATCAAGCGTGGGATAGTCAGCGATCACAATCGATACATGCGGAGTAGCACTCTCTATTTCAGCCACGACTGACCCAATGTCTTCGATAAGCCGTAGAAATTGCACCTCTGGAGGACCATCGGCACAGGTATAGGATATTCCGTTGTTTAGTGGCCCAATGTCAACTGACCGTATGGTGGAGAACTCCCCATCGGCGCTCGGGACCAGCGATGATTGATACAAGGCATCCCATTGTTCCATCAAACCCCGTAAGCCACAGTCCGGCTTCGAGTAGCTGCAGCTCCAGGGAGTAGCGTAAGAACGCGGTATCCGGCCTTGCTTCTGCATGAACTTTGTTAGCGGTAGTAGATCCTCCAACGCGGTGAACAGGCCAAAGGCGATGCCACCGATGATTTTTCGGGCGAACTCCCGGTCGAGCGTTTCGGGCACACAAACTCCCGGGTTTGTATTTATCGCAGCCAAGGTTTCTGGAGCCGTCAGTGCGCGACTGTAACTTGCGCCCAAAGACGCGTGCACCTGCCCCTTATCTTCGGCTCCCTGCGCAAACCCCGCGCTTACCATCAGTACTGCTCCCAGTGCAAAGAGTCGCTTTCCCATATCCCACTCCTCCGAACCTTTGATGACACTCACTCTACAGCAGAGGCGCGCAACATCCTTCAAGGTACTACCCGGCGCTCGCCGTGCGACCCCAGGAACCCCATCGGGCTCCAACAGCGAAAAAAATTCTTGCGCGCCCCAAAATTTGCATTATAGGAGTAAGGTTTGGGTGCAGTCGAATGGTCCCGCAATGGCGCCGTCGGCGCCGTGCTCGATGTGTCCGAGGTCCTCCTGGAGAGCCACCGGCGCGACGCGCGGGTGGCTCCGCCGCTGTTCGGCACGATCAAAACCCGCCTGCCGGATCTCTGGACCTGAGCCCATACGGGACCGGAAGCGCCTTCAAAGACCCCTTTACTCGCCTGGTGAGTGGGCTCGTGATCCCGCTGTTGAGATTCCCCGATGCTGCGCGCTGGGCATCGGGCCGCGGCTATTGTTGCAAGAGATGCACGGCTGCCTGCTGGCAGACGGATAGATATTATCCAGGGCGGCCTGAGACATGACGCGAGCGAGGGCCGGAGGGTCGGTCAAGGCTCAACCGAGGGCGCTCGGGGACCTCTCAAGAAGCACGAGAGCGACCCTCGGCGAGCGTCAGGACGAGAGTTCCAGGCGCAGCGGTCAGCCCCGAGACATGGGGGGTTGCGCCATCGATCACAGAAGACGGCGGTTACCAGGAGAGGCGCTGATCGAACTCGAAGCCGGGGTCGGGTTGGGCGATGTGGTCCCAGTCCGGCATCGGATCGGAATCGTCGTCGCATGGGGTCGCCCCTGCGCCGGTAAGATTTCGCAGGCAGGGGAACCTTCCCAGCCTGGAAAACTAGGCACCCAACCAGGGGGCCCCGGCAAAGATGGCGAAGACGTTCGTTGGGTCCTATTTCCAGCAAGCAGCGACCACTCGGGCTGCAAAGCTGCGCGTACGCTCTGGGTCGTAACCAGCCTATCCGCAACTTGACCGTCAGCGTTGGTAAAACGCGTTGAGCCGCCGCTCGACAGGCCCAGGTTGAGCGGCAGCCCAGGACGCGTAGCGGACCCTCGCACCACGCCCTGTGAGAGACTCAGTTGTCCCAGGAGCCGCTTGTCGTCCAGCGCCGCCCCACTGGCACGTGTACGCCGCATGCCGACACGAGATTCGAGGAAGTCTCGTGGCACCTGGGTGCCAATCCAGACGTTCGAGGTTGCTTATACTGCCATCGGAATCCCCCGTTTTTTCCGGGAATCCCCTCGACGCCACAGGGATGGAAAACTGAGCTTTGCTTTCTCGACGGCCTATTAACGCGTAGGGTGCTGCTAAATGTTCATTGATCGCTTGACTCTCGCCAATTTTCGCTGCTTTGGCTCCGTCCCCGTCACGATCAATATCCCCGCAGGTCTCACCACATTCGTCGGCACCAATGGCGCCGGAAAGACGGCGGTCATGCAGGCGCTGCAACGGCTCTTCGGTGTGACCGGTGATCAGCGCCGCTTGCGGCGACAGGATTTTCACATCCCGTCGGCGGAACTCGTCCCCCCTCCTCAAAGGACCTTCTCGCTGGAAGCAATAGTCGCGTTCCCCGAGCTTGAATTTGATGAGGAGCCGGCGTCCACCATTCCCGAGTTCTTCCATCAAATGGTGGCCGACGAGGCGGGCAAGTTGAAATGCCGGCTCCGCCTCGAAGCCACCTGGACCGACGACGGGTCTCTCGATGGATCGATCGAGCAGAAATATTGGGCCATTCGCAATTTTGGCGCCTACACCGACACCGATTGCACCGAACTGAAAGCGACCGACCGTGCCCGTATCCAACTTATTTACGTCCCCGCATCTCGGGATGGTGCTTCTCAGGTCACGGCTTTCCTGAGAGGCCGGCTATGGCGCGCGATCAACTGGTCTCAAGGCGTTCGGGAAACTTTCGCCGATGCCGGCGCAACGCTCAATGATACCTTTGCGGGTGAGCCTGCCGTCGACCTGATTTCCAGGGCAGTCAAGCGTCGGTGGCAAGAGGTTCATACCGCCGGAACTGATACAATTCCGCAGTTCCGTCCCATCGACCTGAGATTCGAAGAGTTCATCCGAAAGGTCGAAGTCGTTTTCTACCCAGATGAGGCTGGCCGAGAGCGCGCCCTTGAAGATCTCAGCGACGGTCAGCGCTCGCTGTTTCATCTAGCAATGACAGCGGCAACGCTAGACGTCGAGGCTGGAATAGTGGCAGCGCCTGTCGATCAAGGTTTTCAGGACAGTGGTGTCCCCCTCCCCGCGCTAACCCTGATCGCGGTCGAGGAGCCCGAGAACAACCTTGCACCCTACTATCTGTCCCGGATTATCCGCCAGATCGAGGACCTGACCGGCAACCGGCGTGCCCAAGCGCTCGTATCCAGCCATTCCCCAAGCATTTTGGCGAGGATCGACCCGAGCCACGTCCGCTATTTCCGGCTCGATCCGACTGACCGAACTGCTCAGGTTCGGAGCATTACCCTCCCGCCAGAAGAGGACGAATCCTCCAAGTTTGTCCGGGAGGCTGTGCGAGCCTACCCTGAGCTGTATTTCGCGCGGTTCGTGGTGCTGGGAGAAGGCGCTTCCGAAGAGGTGGTTCTGCCTCACCTAGCCGATGCAATGGGCTTCGATATCGATCGATCTTTTGTGGCAGTCGTGCCTCTCGGCGGTCGGCACGTGAACCACCTTTGGCGCCTGCTGACAGACCTAGAGATTCCCTACGCAACCCTGCTTGACCTGGACTGGGGACGCGCCGGCGGGGCATGGGGGCGTATAAAGACCGTTTGCACGCAGCTTCTTGCGAACAACGTCACGCCTCAAGCCATCTTCGGCGAACACCTTGATCCTAATGGCCCTGAGGCCAACTTGGTCGCCTTCGACGCTTGGACCGTGGACAATTTCGACTGTCTCGATACCTGGGTGAAATGGCTGCGACAATTCAACGTCTACTTCTGTACGCCCCTCGACCTCGACTATTCCATGTTACGAGCTTTCCCGGCGGCCTATCAGGTGATCGAGCCAGGTCGGCAGGGGCCATCTTCGCAAGGCGATCCTCGAGTTGCTGTTCTCGGTGCTGATGGTCTGCCACATCTCTACGGCGCCGATCAGGATGACTTGCTGCGCTGGTATCGCTATCTGTTTCTCGGCCGAGGCAAACCGAGCACCCATGTCCGTGTTCTCAGCACACAGGACCCGCCAGAGCTTGCCGGCGGTGCTCCAGAGGAACTGGCTGCCCTCCTGACGTCGATCATCGCGCGTATCACGCCACCGGCACCGACGGGTGATTGATCATGCCACTCCTTCCTCCCGAGGACTGGCGCCCACGAGGCATCGACGATCTCGAACCCAACGCGTGGGACGCGCTCCGCTACGGTGGATCGACGTGCGTCGTCGCGGGCCCGGGCGCAGGCAAGACCGAATTCCTGGCTCAACGCGCAGTTTATCTCCTTGAGACCGGCATATGTCGCGCGACGCACCGCATCCTCGCGATTTCGTTTAAGACCGACGCCGCCAAGAACCTCGCGGATCGAGTACGGCAACGTTGCCCCCCGGAACTCGGTGCTCGATTCGTATCGCTTACCTTTGACTCCTTCACCAAGAGCCTTGTCGATCGGTTTCGGGATGCAATCCCAGTTGTTTGGCGCCCGAGCCTTCCCTATGAGGTCGCTTTCCCCAAGCGCCGGCAAGTTGACGACTTCCTGACTCATTCGCTCCACAGTGCTCCAGCTGAATGGCAGTCAGACATTGCAGCTTTCAAATCATCGGATTTCGAGGCGCGGATTGTTGGCGCCTATCGCCTGCCGCTAGAGCCTCTACCTCCAAATTCTGGTGTCGAATTCAGCATTGGAAGATGGTGGAGCGCTCGGTTGTCATCACGCGAAAAGTCATCCCTGACCTTCGTCTGCATCAACCGCCTCGCAGAACTATTGATCCGCGCCAATCCACACATTCGCCGCGCCCTGCGCGCCACTTATCATTTTGCGTTTGTCGATGAATTCCAGGACACCACCTACGCCCAATATGATTTCCTTCTGTCGGCGTTTGCTAGGTGTGGAACCTTTATCACTGTGGTTGGCGACGACAAGCAACGGATCATGACCTTTGCCGGCGCGCGAACGGACGCGTTCCCTCGTTTCCAGGCCGACTTCAACGCTAAACAGATTCCTCTACTCTTCAACTTCCGCTCGTCACCCGATCTCGTTGCCATCCAGCATGTCGTTGCTCGAGCCCTTGACCCCAATGCCGTCCACACGGTCTCCCGGGCGGCTAGACAGGTCGATGGCGACGTGGCTCAGGTCTGGTACAGCCAGACAATTGCCGCAGAGGCAACCTTCCTTGCGCAATGGCTTGCAAACGACATGGTGAGCCGGGTGCGCTCGGCGCGGGAATATGCACTCCTCGTCAGGCAGAAATCGGATGATTATGAACGCCAACTCGCGGGGCCTTTCGCGGCCCGCGGCCTGCGCATTCGTAACGAAAGTCACAACCTAGGGCGCACAACGCTTCAGGACCTCCTCTCCGATGAACTTTGTCGCGTGGCAGTAGCGATGCTGCGCCTAGGCTCTACCCGCCGCGCGCCGGCAGCTTGGCAGTTGGCTTCTTCGTCGCTACTGGACCTAAGGGCAGTGTCACCCGACGATGACATGGGACAGGCGAAGATAGAGGGGAACCTGACCGCCTTTGTCAGCGCGCTTCGCGCCGACATGGCAGCACTGCCCCCGTCGTACGACAATGCCGCCTCATTCGCGGAGCGGGTGCTGGAATATCTCGATATGGCTGCTGTTGCGCGGACCTACGTAGAATACGGCTCCGGTGACCTCCTTGAGATCATGCTTGAGGCATTCCGTTTGCATTTGTTCGCGTCGAGCAACGGCGCCGCCGATTGGACCGGTTGCCTTGATGCCTTCGAGGGCGTGCACCAGATTCCTATGATGACTGTCCACAAGAGCAAGGGGCTGGAGTACGACACAATCGCTTTCGTAGGCCTCGACGATAACGCGTGGTGGTCTCACACGCCGGGTGATCCAGAAGGCATCGCAGCCTTTTTCGTTGCGCTCTCGCGCGCCAAGCAGAGGGCGATTTTCAGCTTTTGTCAGCAGCGCGGAGAACGAAATAATGTCGGCGAGCTTTATCAACTCCTCACCGACGCGGGCGTGCCGGAGGTCGTCATATGACGGACACGAGCGGCCTGGAGGCAAGGATTGTCGAGTATCTGAAGACGCGCTGCACCCACGCCGAGATGCCAAGCATAGCTGCGATTGCGGGTCTGGATATCCCGCCCGCGGAGGACGGGATCACAAAACGCGATCGTGCGGTCGCTGCGCTCGCGGGCAAGAGCGAGCGGGAGCTCGGCGAGGTTGCCCGCAAGCTGGGTGTACATTTCGCTGACTTTGCCCTGGAAGAGGAAGGATTGGCTGTCCTGGAGCAAGGTTCACCAAAGCTCACCGAGATAACTCGCCGCGATGTGGCCAAAGTGTTTGGGGACGATCTGTCCGGGGAGCAGAATGTCGTCGACGTCGTCACTCGACTGTTTCCTCTCGATGATCCGTTCGACCTATTTGTTTCGCGCCGCTCTCTGGCGGATGAAATCGCTCAGCACATGATCCGCAACCCGGGCGACTGGAGCGTGGAGTTTCTCTTCGAGCAAATCGGCGCTTTGAAGTGCTCACGCGATCGGTTTGGCCGGCTACTCGAGGCCGCACTTCATCCCCTTGGGCGGCGCGGACAAGAACAGGCTGATCTCGTCGCCCGACTGAACACCGCCCTTCGCCGTGACGGCTATGAGTTGCGGAGCGACTGCGAAGAGTCCGGCTATCCCCTCTATCGGTTCTTGGCTGTCGGTCGCGGTGTGACCGGCAGGCCTAAGAACCTGATCTTCGCGTCGAACGGCCCGAAGCCGGAAATTGGATTCAGTGACGCGATCAACAACGACATCGTTATTCTGTCCAATTCAGCTAGCTGCCTCGTCTATGAACACCCCATACGCCACAACGGACTTCTGTGGAGCGAGTTAGTCGGCTGGTGGCAGACCCAAGAGCCCGGAGTGGAAGACCCGGCTCGCGCTCTCGGACTACGGCTGCGCGCCTCGCTCGCCTCAGATGCTGAGCGCAACCTCTTCGAGACCTATTTCAGAATCTACCGACCTCGGTTGGGTGAGGCCTTGCCGGCGCTCATTCCGCAGGTTTATCTCCACTACGATCCTGCCGTGGTGAAGCAGCTTCTCCGACGTGGCGGACTTCGGCGCCAGCGAATGGACTTCCTTCTGCTGCTAAGAGGAAATCAACGGGTGGTTATCGAGGTGGATGGATCCCAGCACTTCAGCACCGATGGGAGGCCATCACTGCACCTCTATGCAGAAATGGTTTCGGCTGATCGGGATCTGCGACTCGCCGGCTATGAGATCTTTCGCTTCGGCGCGAACGAACTCGTCGGCGACGGAGCGAAGCGAGTGATTGAAGTATTCTTCGACCGCCTTTGGGAACTTCATGAGCCAAGGATATAGCGGCCAGACCGGTCGTACCATGGATTGTCGAATGCTGGTTCAGCAGTTTCCGCATCTATGCCGATCGCTGAGCCCACCCGGAAGAACCGCACACCGATACCATCTCTTTCGATGGCCGCTTGCGGAGGAGGGTCCGGGATCACAATCCCTTCTGTGCACGACAGCATTGCGACACGTCCAGACTCCGGGCGATCGACCTGGACTGGAGGCTCCGGGTCCCAACCGGCCTATTCCGAACGTAACCGCCAGCGTCCGCAACGCGCGTGTTCCGGCCGCCGCTGACCCGAACGGCCGGCGGCGGCTTCGGACGCATTTCAGACTGCCGCGGTCAACCCTCTCGGCGGCCGGCACCGCGTCCTAACGCGGTGCACGCGATCCAAGCCCGCCGCATATGAGAACGTGACGAGACCGAGAAACGTCGGTCCATCCTGTTGATCCGAGACGGATTTCAGCATACCGTTGGCGCTGTTCGTTGCAGCTTTAGGCGGCCAAGCTGCACCATTAGTGATTTAGGCGGCCATGTTGCCGCCTAAATCACTAACCATGCACCCGCTGCGGCTCCCTAACCTCTTGAGAAACTGCGATATCCCTCGGCTACTGGCCCGGTGGACCCAGAATATCGGGACTGTTCGTCCGGCGAATACTAGTTAGGCTCCACGGTCACACTCAACAACCGCGCTGAATGCAAGTCCCGGCGCTCCCCCAGGGGCCGGCTCGCGCAGTAGACACATTAACCAGAACGGCGAGGAGTAAACTGATGAGCGATTGGTCAACGGCCATAAGCAGCTTCTATACACAATTCCTGCTACGTGACCTCACCGCAAAGGTAGTACCGGGATCGCTGCTACTGCTTGCTCTCGCCGCATCGCCTCCACTGGTGCAAGCGAATCTCCTGACAAGAGAGTTGCCAAGCGCAGCATGGGTTCTGCTCATCGCGTTTGCTTGGATCATCGGATTTGCGCTGCAGGGACTCGGTACGCTGGCAAGGATTATATCGACGAGACCCGCGAATCCAAGTTGCTCCGAGGACTACCACGCTTTGACTCGTCAGTTCAGGATTTGCGAGCAGTCCCGACCGTTCAGCCTCATGCAACACGAACGCTTTATTGTCAACAAGGAAGCTTGTGGGAACAATCTTATCGGAATCGTCGTCGCATCCGCAATCTACGCATTCCTCAATTGGTCCGTGCTGTCGAGCCTTCAATCTAATGTTCGCATTACACTCGTAACGTTGCTCGCCGTGATCTGTGCCGGTCTATATAGCATGCACCGTCAAAGCCTTGCCAATGAATGTGCATACCTTCTGCTGGTGCTCGACAGTTCGGACGTGAAGCCAACGGGCGAACAAGAGGCAAATAAAGGGCTCAAGAATTCGCCGATATTCCAAGATGAACAGTAAAGATATTGCCTAACTGCCGCCTCAGCCCGACCCCGGTCAGCGCGTCGAGCTCCCTGCCCGCGGCCAGTCTTGGCGGACGCGCTGTCGGGGTCGGGCTAGGCGTAACGTTAAAAACAACAGGAGAACTACGTGGAGACTTGGTACTCAAAAACACTCGGAGATGGCGTTGCGGCGTTCGGGCCAAGCAACAAGATTCAAGAAGCATTCCTGGCTTTGGCCGAAGCCCGCGCCAGATCTGGTCAAGATTACTCGAACATCGCTGTATTCTCTCGATATGATTTGCGTGAGAACGTGGTTACAGTCTATTTCACACCAAATGCGGAACTACTCGCCCGAGCATTCGACGCCGAAGAATGCGAAAAGCCAACTCCTGAACCGGGGTTTGGTTTGCTAGTAGGTGACGCCAATAGCTGGAGCACTTATTTTCCAGGTTATACGCCTACGCTGCGTTGAGTACGCTTCTAACAATTGGCGCAGCGCCGACCCAATACCGCGCATTAAGCTCGACGCAAGAACTCAAGGTCGTACCGGCGCGGTATTGGGCCGGCTCGCCAAGACGTTATCGCTGACACACAGCTCGAAGCAGGTCATAACTGGCCGCTACGCACAGGGCAAACGCATCTACCTTTCCGAATATTCGGTTAGCCTAACGGAGGCGTTGTGGGTGCAGAACTGGGTGGCTGAAACAGCAGTGTCTCCAGGTAGTGTTCATCCCAGCCGGCTTTGAGGCGTTTGTTCTTGATGCCGAGCTTGGTGGCGGAGTCGTTCTTCAACCGGGTCAAGGCGATATGGCGCAGGACGGCAAAGTTCTCGCGGGCCTGGGGGTCGCGAAGACGCGACTCGTCCTCGCGAAAGGCCACATCGAGACTCCAATGCAGGTCGTTCTCGATCCCCCAGTGACCACGCGCGGCGCGGGCGAAGCACGCGGCGTCGGTGCCGATACTGCCGATGTAGAAGCGGCACTCGGTGCTGACCTTGCCGTCGCGCTCGCAGCGCGACTCGACCATGCCGAGCATGTTGAGCCCCTTCCACACTGCGCTGCGCGGCACCCCGGAGAGATCCCCCAGGGTGCGGTAACGGCGCGTCTCGATGCGCCCGTGGCCACGTTCGACGCTCTCGAGGACCTCCGAGGCCCCCCCGGCGTAGTCCCGGGCATCGGCGTCGATGAACGCCTCCTGCACCTCGCTTTCAAGCGTCCCCTGGTTGCCCTTGAGGGCCAGCAGGTAGTCGCCGCCTTGGGCGATGATCTGCGCGGCGATCTTGGTCTGACAGCCCATGGCATCAATGGTGACGATGCAGCCTTCACTCTGCAGCAGCGCGAGCAGCTGCGGGATGGCGGTGATCTCGTTGGACTTCGCCTCCGTGGCCACCTGCCCCAGCACCACCCGGTTGACGCTGGCCCAGGCGCTGACCAGATGCAGTGCGCCGAGCCCCGCGGCGCGATCGTGCGAGCGGCGCAGCGTCTTCCCGTCCAGGGCGATGACCTCCCCGGGAATCACCGCCCGAATCGCCTCCACCCAGGCCCGAAAGCACGCCTCAAAGGCCGCTGGCGCCACCACCGAGAACACCCGCCCGAAGGTATCGTGCGACGGGATGCCGTTGGGCAGCTCCAGAAACTGCCGCAGCCAGCTCTCCTTGGCGCGGCCGAATGCCGCGATCGCCACCCAACCGTCCGCGCCGCAGAGCACCGCCGCGATGGCGATCACGATCATATCGATCAGCTTGTGGCGTCGCCGCAGCGCATCGCGCGGGTCTTCCAACCGGGCGAAATGCCCGGCAAGGGAGCGGTCGAGGCAGGGTTCGCCCATCGGAGTCTCTCCACGTGACTTGCAAGTCAGTGGATTATGTGGATGTCCTCACGCTATGTCTAAAAGTATATCTTAATTGTCTGATGCGATTGCCCTGGGACCTCGCCCCGTTTCCCCTATTACGCCACCCGCTGCTGCTTCATCGCCAGAAGCTCTTGCTGAAGCGCCTGCGTGAATTGCGCTTCCAGCTTCAGGCTGCTCGCAAGGCTTGCCAAATAGGCCTGTTCAGCCGCACATTGGCTGTCGCAGACCAGCGTCGCCGCGAGGTAAATCTGCGCTGCTTCTTCCTGCGTTCTGGCGGCGGCAGCAATGTTTGCTACGTCTGGGGTATTGGCCATTTCCCGCATCAGCAGGGATCTTTCCTGGGCGTTCAGGCCTTGGCTTTCAATTTGGTGGAAAATCTTGTCGGTTTCTGCCGCATCCACATGGCCATCGGCCTTTGCAGCCCCAATCATCGCCCGAATCACCGCAAGGGTAAAATCGGGGCTGAATTGTGGTGCCGCAAGTGCCGCTGGCGCTGGCGCTGCTGGTGGTTGCGAAGCCGCCGCTTGGCCGCCCATGAGGCTAGCAAGCAAACCTTGCGCCGAGCCCAGCATGCCTTGTCCCGCATTCTTTACCGAACCAACCACGCTGGCATTGCCGCCCACGGCTTTAGTTTCCTGATAATTATTGTACGCCTTGTAGGCAAGCGTGCCCAACAGCGCCATCCCACCCAATTTCGCCGCGCCTTCCACAATATCGCTCTTACCGAGGAATGCGGTCGCGATGCCGCCCGTCAGCAGGCCTGCGCCGAAGTTCTTGGTGGCCATACCGCCCAGCATTTTTCCAACGAGGCCGTTGGAATCCAAATTACCAAGCAGTGCTTTCGGGTCGAGCATCGTACATCTCCGCGAGTTGAATTGCAGGGTTAAACTAGGACGGGTGAGGACAATATCTAGAGGGTAAACAAAAAATAATCCAAACCTTGAAATGCACTCCGAAAGCGCCGATCCTCTGATTACTAGCAAGGAGGCGCACCTCAGCGCAACTAGTGCTGCGGACGCGGGCCGGTGGCCACCGCAGCGGCGAGAAGGCGTTGTGTAATCGTGTCCAGCTTGAGCCACCGGTTAGATCGGTATGGCATGGCACCGAGGTAGCGCGCGGCGTACTTGGCGAAGTCGAAGGTGTAGAGGCCCCGGCGAGGCTGGTCTTGACGTTGCCTAAGACGGTGTTGGCCCAGTGAAAGTCGGGCAGGTCGCGGGGCTTTGGGGTGCGAATTACCACGGGTCGGTAGTTGCAGCCGGCGTCGCGAACCCCGTTGAAGCAGGCCAGGCCGTCGGAGACGACGACTCTGCCGGGAGCCAGATGGGCGCCGGCCCAGGCCCCCACCGCCGTGCGCGTGAACCCCGACGCGGGGTCAGCCTGGCATGGACCGGGTGGCCGTTGGCGTCCACCGACACCGCGGCCAGGAATGTCACCTGGTTCTCCGAGCCGCGCCCGACCGTGCCGCCGCTGAGTTCGCCGCCGAGGTAAGGAACGGTTCAAAAACAACGTGAACGCTCGTGGAACGGTCCAGGTTCGCTTCTCGGGATATGCCAGGACGGCCTGGACACGCTGTTCCTGAACTTTCACTAAGTGTCGTCCACCTGACCTCGCCGCCGAGGAGGCAGCGCTCCTCGCGTTCGACCATCGCCTGCATGAGCTTGTGGTGGATCAGCCAGGCGGTCGGATAACTGACGCCCAGGAGGCGCTTCAGCGCCAGGGCCGACAGGCCGGTCTTGGCCTGACTGATGAATAGATGGCCAGGAACCACACCGTCAGGACCAGCTTGGTCGCCTGAATCACGGTCCCGGCGATCAGGGAGGTCCGCTTGCGGCAGGCGCCGCACTGGAAGATCTTGCGCGCGCCGATCCGCAGCACGCAGTGGCGGCTCTCCCCGCAGTGGGGACAGCGGAAGCCCTGCGGCCAACGCAGCCGCTCGAGCGCCGCCTCGCACTGCACCTCGGTGCCGAACTGCCGCAGGAACTCGCCCAAACTCGTCGCCAGCATTGTCGCCATCTCCGGCATCGAGCTGCTGAAAGCGTTCGTCAATACCGGCGGCTATAGCAACACGGACCTGGCGTGGAAGGTGGGCATTCACGGGATGTTGGTCGTCTCGGGTGTGCTGGTGGCGTGGATGCACCGAAGCGCAGCGTCGGCGAAGCACTGACGGGCTCGGGGCGGCGAATCGACAGCAACAGGGGGACTGGGCCAGTCGCTGCTTCTTCCTGGAGTTTCGGCGTGTGTTTTCTTCCGCGGGAGTCTGGCTTTGATCACTTACCTCTACTGGGCCACGGTTTTCGGCCTGGTCATTGCGGTCATCGTTCTGGTCGGCGTGAAGATGGCCAACCTGAAGGCGGCGCTGGCGGTTGCTGCAGCGGTGCTCGTCATCGGCTGGGCCGCCTACTACTTTCACCTGCAGCAGATCTTCGTCAAGCGCTGGGGCGGGGTCATGGCGATCACCGTGCCCGAAGGGCAACACCACATCGCCGCGACCTGGAAGGACGACAATCTCTGGGTCGAGAACTACGACCCAAAGTCCAACACCTGTGTCTTCAACGAGTACTCGCGCGGCAATCTCCTTCAGGGACGGGTACTGATCAAGGACTGCAATCCCCTCGCTTTGTGGCTCGGCAAGGGCGGGCCGGATGCGGCTGGCGTGGCGCCGACACCGCGAACTGCGGGGGAGAAGCAGAGCGCCACCCTGTCGAGCGCCGGCTCGGCGGCGACAGCAGTGAATGAGTAGAGAGGACAACGGCGCCGGCCAAGTTGGCACGGCGCCGACGAGAGTTCCCAGTGGGATGGTCGCCGGAGGCCTGCTCAGAAATCAGTGACCACGACGTTGATCCCGTCCTCGGCCCCGAGGTCGAAGGTGTTGCCGCTCAGGCGCGTGACGTTGCCGATCATCTCCGCGACGTAGGCAGGATCGGCTGCCGCGTTGACGACCAGCCCGTTGCCCTGGCTATCGGCGATGACGAGGGTGGCCGCGTCCGGCCTGGTTACTGAGATACCCTCTGACGGGGACAGCACGGTCAGATTGGCGTTCAGGAAGCGCACCGTGAGCGCCGACGGGTCGCGATTGGCCTCCACCAACGCATCGGCGGCGCCCACGGCGCCCTCCTTGACCTTGCGGGCCAGGACCGTGGCGGTCGCTTTCGCCTTGGCGGCTATATCGCGCGCCTGCTCGCTGGCCGCCGCCTCTTTGATTGAAGCGATGGCTTTGTCCAGTTGCTCTTTCCAACTCATTCCGATGCTCCTCAATACCAATGCGGATAGCGACCCCACGATCGCTCCGTCATGATGATGGGGACGTTCGCACGAAAGCGAAGGGGTTCTGAGGGATAAGGGAATTCAAGCACCGCAGACCGAGTGACGGGTCGAGCTTAGGCGCGCTGCGGGTGCCGAGCGAAGCGGCTTTGTGGCTGAGTCGGGCGGTCTGGGGGCGGGATGGGACGCCCAGCGAGACCGGCGGCGGGTGGCGCGTGACGAA
>JBGSUY010000754.1:0-2786 GCA_041753195.1 Chromatiaceae bacterium | reverse complement strand
TACTCGGTGCTGGGCAGCCCGGGGGCCAACGACAACGCCTCTGGGGTGGCCGCCCTGCTGGAGCTCGCCCGCCTGCTCGCCGATCAGGTGCTGCCGCGCACGGTGCGCCTCGTCGCCTTCGTCAACGAGGAGGCGCCCTTCTCCTACTCACCCGAGATGGGAAGCCTGTTCCACGCCCAGGGCGCCAGGGCCCGCGGCGAGCGCATCCGGGCCATGCTCTCCCTTGAGACCATCGGGTTCTACTCCGACGCACCGAACAGCCAGCACTACCCCTTCCCGTTGAGCCTGTTCTACCCCGATACTGCCAACTTCATCGGCTTCGTCGGCAATCTCGGTTCCCGCGGCCTGGTGCGCCGTGCCCTGCGCTCCTTTCGGCAGACCACGGCCTTTCCCGCCGAGGGCGCGGCGGTACCCGAGCGACTGCCCGGCGTGGGATGGTCGGACCACTGGTCCTTCTGGCAGGCCGGCTACCCCGCGATCATGGTGACGGACACCGCCTTCTATCGCTATCCCCACTACCACACCGCGGGCGATACCCCGGAGCGCATCGACTACGAGCGCACGGCGCGGGTCGTCGCGGGGCTCGCGCGGGTGATCGCCGACCTGGCCGCGGGTGACCGATGACCCTTGCGGTGTCGTGCTGAATGAGGCGCGGGATATGGGTGCTGCCACTTGGGCTCAGGCGCCGTCGCACAAACTGATTCCATTGCCGAAGACCACGCCGAAAGCTGCCTCGACAGCGCGAGCGCATTGCGTGAATACTCGCTAGCAGCTCGTGCATCAAGGCCCGCAGGGATCCACCAGAGTTGAAACTCCTACACGCCGCGGACGTCCATCTCGACAGCCCCCTGCGGGGCTTGGAGCGCTATGAGGGGGCGCCAGTGGCCGAGATCCGTGGGGCGACCCGCCGGGCACTGGAAAACCTAGTCGAGCTGGCGATCGAGGAGTCGGTCGCCTTGGTGCTGCTCGCCGGCGACCTCTATGACGGGGACTGGAAGGACTACAACACCGGGCTCTTCTTCGTCGGCCAGATGGCACGGCTGCGGGAGGCCGGGATCCGCGTCTTCCTGATCGCCGGCAATCACGACGCGGCGAGCCAGATCACCAAGCTGCTCCACCCGCCGCCGAATGTCCACGTCTTCTCCACCCAGGCGCCGGAGACCGTCGTGCTCGAGGACCTCGGGGTGGCGATCCACGGCCAAGGCTTCGCCACCCGGGTGGTCAGCGAGGACCTGACCCGGGCCTACCCCTTGGCCCATCCGGACCTCTTCAACATCGGCCTCCTGCATACCTCCCTGGATGGGCGCGCTGGCCACGCGGTCTACGCCCCCTGCTCCGTGGATGGTCTGCGCTCGCGGGGCTATCAGTACTGGGCCCTGGGACATGTGCACCAGCACGAGGTGGTGGCCCGGGAGCCCTGGGTGGTGTTCCCCGGAAACACCCAGGGACGCCACGCCCGGGAGACCGGCCCCAAGGGTTGCTGCCTGGTGGAGGTGGGCGAGGGGCGGGTACGCCGGGTCGAGCGGCGTCCCCTGGATGTAGTGCGCTGGGTGGCTTGCCCCGTGGACCTGTCCGATGCGGCGAGCCTGGGCGAGGTCTACGACCGTGTCGGACTGGCCCTCAGCACCGCGGCGGGGCAGGCCGAAGGGCGTCTGGCGGCGACCCGCATCCGGCTCTACGGTCCCTGCGGGATCGACGCCCGGTTACGGGCCCAACGGGAGCAGGTGGTCAACGAGTGCCGGGCCCTGGCCAGCACCCTCGGTGCCGGCGACCTCTGGGTGGAGAAGGTCCTGATCGAGACCCACCGGGCCCAGTCCGAGGTTGATGCGCTCGCCCGGGACGACGCCTTCGGGGCCCTCCTGCGCTCCATCCGCGACCTGGAGCTGGACCCCGGCCGCCTGTCGACCCTCGGCGAAGAGCTGACGGATCTCAGCGTGAAGCTCCCCCCGGAGCTACGCACCGGTGATGAGCCCTTCGATCCGAGGAGTCCGGAGGCCTTGAAGGATTGCCTGGAGGATGTGCGGGCCCTGCTCCTGGAGCGGCTGTTGGGTCGGGAGGGGGGTCGGGAGGGGACCGAGTGAGGCTCCTCGAGCTGCACCTGCGCGCCTATGGGCCCTTCACCGACCGCCACCTCGATCTCAGCGGGGGCAGCGAGGGGCTGCACCTGGTCTTCGGGCTGAACGAGGCCGGAAAGAGCTCGGCGCTGCGGGCCTTGCGGGCCTTACTCTACGGGATCCCGGAGCGGACCCAGGATGCCTTCCTCCACGCCAACGCGGATCTCCGGGTCGGGGGCCGCTTCCGCGACGCCGACGGACAAGAGCTCCTCTGCTACCGCCGCAAGGGCCGCAAGAACACCCTGCTCGACGGCAAAGACCGGCCCATCCCCGACGACGCCCTGACCCACCTCCTGCGCGGCGTCGACGAGCCCCTGTTCGAGCGGCTCTTCGGCATCGACCATCAGTCCCTGGTGTCGGGAGGCCAGGCACTGCTGGCGGAGCGCGGGCGGGAGGCGGAGGCCCTGTTCGGCAGCGGCCTGGGCAGTCCCCAGGTCCATGAGGTCCTGGATCGACTCGACCGCGAGGCTCAGGAGCTGTTCGCCCCCCGGGCCTCCAAGCCCCTGGTGAATGAGGCCATCCGCCGGCTCGGCGAGATCCAGCAGCGCCAGCGGGAGGCCTCCCTGTCAGCCCGCCAGTGGGACGAGGCCCGCAAGACGCTCCATCGGACCGAGCGGCACCTGGCGGAGCTCGACCAGCAGCTCGGCGAGGCGGCGCGGCGCCGCGGGGCCC
>JBGSUY010000753.1:0-4244 GCA_041753195.1 Chromatiaceae bacterium | reverse complement strand
AACCTGCGCCTGTGCGTGGTGCCGATCGAGGTGCCGCCCTTGCGAGACCGGGTGCTGGACATCGCGGCCCTGAGCGCCCACTTCCTCGCCGCCGCCGCTGCCCGTCATCAGCTGACGGCCCCGCGACTGTCGGCAGGGTCGGAGCGGATCTTCCGCCGCTATCTGTGGCCCGGGAACCTGCGTGAGCTGGCAAATGTCTGCGAGCGCTTGGTGATTCTCTACCCCGGGGTGCAGGTACTTCCGGAGGACCTCCCGCGGGAGCTGATCACCGGGCGCGGCGGGGACGGCGAGGGCGCCGCCGGCTTCACCCTGCCACCCCAGGGCATCGATCTGAACCAGCTCGAGGCGGCGTTGATCCGTCAGGCCCTGTCCCTCGCCGGGGGCAACAAGAGTCGCGCCGCGCGTCTCCTGGGGCTCAGCCGCGACACCCTGCTGTACCGGATCCAGAAGCATCTGATACCCGCCTGACCCGGTGCCCGGCGGCCGTTAACTTGGAGCACGTTGAAGGCGGAGTGCCGTCGGGTCAACGAGCCGTGAGCCTGCGGTCCCGGTGTGCATCCAGGGATGGATACATGCGGAAGGAGGGCGGGGTCCGCTCCGGCGGGATGGCGCCCCACTGGTTCGGCTCCTGAAAGAGTCCGGGATCCGGCGGTAACCAATCGCCCTGTTGGACTGGGCTGGAATAGGGACCCTGCCAGCGGTCACCGCCCCGGCGCGCCGGCTCCGTCTCCCTGAATCCATAGCCCTCGGTACCCCAACCGCGACCGCCCCAATCCCGCATCGAAGGATCCGGGGTCGCTGGGTCAATCCCGTAAGTGGGCGGCGAGCGGGTACCCGGTTGCCTCTGGGGCGTCCAGGAATCGCTTGCTGCCGGATAGGGGTAGGAAGGTCCACGGGGAGCCCTTGCCTGCTCCTCGATGCGGCGACGCTCGCGCTCCCCCAGCGGTCTGAACCGATAGGATTCCTCCACCGGGTACGGCCCCATTGGGGCCTGGGCATAGGGCCCCGAGTAACCCGGGTAACCGGGGCCAAGGGCCGGGGGTGGGACCTCGGTCACCTGGGCAGGGTGCGTCCATCGGGGTGTCTGAGGTCGCTCGTCGGCCGGGGCCTGGGCTCGTTCTGGGGCTCGCTGGGAGGACCCCGGGGGGACAGGCGCCTCCCCCTCGTCCCGGAGCATCCAATATCCAACCAGGATCGCAAGACCGACCCCTATCGCGAGATGGCGCTTGTTCACAGTAGAGAAATCGCACCTTCGTCAGTGGTTACACTGTAATCTTAGACTGAGATTCAGGATTTTTTCTGCATCCCCGCCCAGTTTTGCGGCAGTGTTGCGCAAGTGGGCTCCCGTGCCGGCGAGGACAACCGATGGGGCAGGGTGTTCTGGGCATGGTCGCCCCTCGCTCAGGCGCCCCGGGTGGGGGGAGGGTACTTTGGGGGACGGCCTTGGGCCTTTCGATCAGTGGAGCCGCTGGCCGGCGCACCAGAGGTTGTAATAGCGGTCCATGACGTCGCGTACCGGTTGGGGGTAGTTCAGGGCCTCCATCTGGCCCATGCCCTCCCGAAAGAATGACGGCGCGTCCTCCGGCAGGTGCTCGCACACCGCCTGGAAGGACTCCACCATGAGGGTCGGGTGGTGGCTGCGCGTGGCGACGATGGCCCGGTTCAGGAGCAGGACCCGCCAGGGCCGGTTCGGTACTGAGCCTGGCCTGTCCCCCTCGATCTCCTGGGTTCGCAGGGGACTCATCCCGTCCACCACCTCGCTCATCAAGGCATAGAGGGCGGCGAGATCGTCTGGCTCCCGCAGGCTATTGGCGAGGGCGGCCGCGGCGTTGACCACCGGCTCCGGGTGGATGAGCTCCGCCCCGCGCCGCATCAGCCAGCAGGCGAGGGGCAGGGAGAGCCCCTCGATGGATCGGGCCGTCTGCGGCTGGTGCAGGCGTCCCGCCAGGTTTGCGAGCTGCGACAGCAGGTCCAGCCCATGGCTCAGGAGCGCGTCGGGCTCACCGCCCAGGCGCCCCTGCAGGGTTGAAACCGAGTCGGCGATGCCAGGGGATTCGGCCGCCGCCAGGGTGTCGAGGAGGCCCGCCAGTCCATCGGTGAGGACTTCGGGGTGGGGCTCCAGGCTCTCCGTCGACTCCTCGGCCAGGCGCTGAATCTCCTCGCCCAGCCGCGCCAGCTCCTGTGCCACGTAGTGGATATCGATCGGGGGCAGCATGCCCTAGATGATAGCAATCCAACCCGGCGCCGTCTTGCGGGAGCGCCCTTGCGAGACTGGGCGCCCCATCCTGGTAGAATGCAGCGATGCGCAAGAGCCCTGACCTCCATACCCATTCCACGGCATCGGACGGGACCCTGACCCCGACGGCGCTGATCCACCTCGCCGCTGCCTCTGGTGTCGAGGTGCTCGCCTTGACCGACCATGACACCACCGATGGGGTGGAGGAGGCCCTGGCAGCCGCCGCGTGCCGGGGCGTGCGGCTGATCCCGGGAGTCGAGATCTCCGTTACCTGGGGCGGGCGCACCATTCATGTGGTCGGGTTAAGGATCGATCGACACAACCCCGATTTAACTCTCGGCCTCGCCGGGCTCCTGGACTTCCGAGGCTGGCGGGCGGAGGAGATCGGCCGGCGTCTCGCAAAGGCTGGGATCGAGGGCGCGTACGCGGGAGCCAAGGCCCTGTCCAACGGCCGCCTGGTGGGGCGCACCCACTTTGCCCGCTTCCTGGTGCAGCGGCGCCTGGCGGTGGATGAGCGGTCGGTCTTCAAGCACTTCCTGGTGAACGGGAAACCAGGCCACGTCCCCGGCGATTGGGCACCCCTGGAGTCCGCCGTGGGCTGGATCCGAGCCGCCGGTGGCCAGGCGGTGATCGCCCACCCGGCCCGCTACAGGCTCACCCGCACCCGCCTGCTGGGGCTCCTTGGGGAGTTTCGCGAGCTGGGCGGTGCGGGTCTCGAGGTGGTCTCCGGCAGCCACAGCCGGGACGACATCTTTGCCTTCGCCCAGCTCGCCCGGGAGCAACGGCTCCTGGCCTCGACGGGCTCCGACTTCCACGGACCCCAGCTCGCCGTCTCGCGACACCCCTGGGTCAGCCTCGGGCGTTTGCCGGCACTCCCGGAGGGCTGCAGCCCCATCTGGCTCGACTGGCCGGAGGTCAGGGACAGCCGGGAGCCCGTGCCGAGCGCCGCCTGAGGCACCGGAACGCCTGCCGATGGCCCAGTTCTTCCAGATCCATCCGGCGAATCCCCAGGTTCGGCTGGTGCGCCGCGCCGTGGAGATCCTGCAGGGCGGCGGCGTCATCGTCTACCCAACGGACTCTTCTTACGCCTTCGGCTGCCAGATCGGGGCCAAGGACGCCATGGAGCGCATTCGCCGGATCCGCCGCCTCGACGACAAGCATCACTTCACCCTGGTGTGCCGGGACCTCTCCGAGATCACCACCTACGCCAAGATCGACAACCAGGCGTTCCGGCTCCTCAAGGCCCTCACCCCCGGGCCCTACACCTTCATCCACGAGGCCACCAAACAGGTCCCGCGGCGGCTCCTGCATCCGCGGCGCAAGGCCATCGGCATCCGGGTGCCCGACAATGCCATCTGCGGCGACCTGCTCGCCGAGCTGGATCAACCCATCCTGTCCACCACCCTGATCCTCCCGGATGACGACCGCCCACTCACCGATCCCGAGGAGATGCGCGAGCGCCTGGACAAGCTGGTGGACCTGGTGATCGACGGGGGCTTCTGCGGACTCGAGCCCACCACCGTGGTGGACATGATCGCCGACCCGCCCCAGGTGGTGCGCGTGGGCAAGGGGGATCCCTCCGTGTTCGAGGGCTGAGCCACCAGGTGAATCAAAGCCGGCGCAGCGGGCGACAGGGCTACCCCGCGACGCAGATGACTGGTCACGGGCGCTCTCCAGTCACTCAGATCAAAGCGCTGTCCTCGCAGCCCCTCGCGGAGGGTCCGGATCCGTCTGCCCCTGGCCACGGGCTGGGCTCCCTGCTGAGGCTCCGTTCCCCTACGTCTCCAGTCAGCGTTCTCTGACGATCGCGGTCGGCTTTCCCCACTGCCGCGCCTTGGCGTCCAAGCCTAATCTCCAAGTCGCCTAGTGTGGTTTTCCGCATCAGGTCCCCCAAGCCACCAGAGACGACGAACGAGGAAATAGGCCATGCAAGCGAACACCCTTTATATCGACCAGCCCCGGCTCATGACGCCGAGCCACAGCTCCGGACGGATCTCCACGAGACGCG